>NZ_JAUSUC010000011.1 GCF_030813365.1 Oikeobacillus pervagus | reverse complement strand
CGCACAATCGGTGGTCTGTTTTATGAATTATGTGATGAAGTGAATGAACTTGATTGGGCTGTCGCATTACAGCAGTTGATCGAGCTTCTTCAAGATGCACTTAAGCAAACGAATAGGAAAATCAAAAAATTAATTCAAAGTCAACTCGAACAGTGGATCGATGGCCTTCCTAGTTATATCAAGGCTTATTTGCCGATATCACTCTGCGAAAGTTGAGTTAATAATAGTTAACATTATTTTAATGATTTGTTCACACTTTTGTCAATCATTGTTTTTATTTAAAGTAAATTGTGAAGATAATCACCTCCTTCAATTATTTTTCGAACAATCTAAATTTTTAATTATTTTGTGATTTCCTTTGGGTATTTATGGTATACTTCCTAATGAAAGGGGAGGATTGACATGATCAAAAATGAAGTAAAAGCTATTCAAGATATTTATCCTGATGATTTTTCCTGGTGTTATGGATGTGGTCAAAAAAATGAATCTGGCCATCATTTCCGTACCTTTTGGGAAGGGGATCAAACTGTAACGATTTATGAACCAAAACCAGAACATACTGCTCTTCCTGGCTTTGTTTATGGAGGGTTAATTGCTTCATTAATCGATTGTCATGGGACAGGTTCAGCTGCACTAGCTTTGCATAAAAAAAATGGACATGTTGTGGGAGACGGGGCTGAGCCACCTCGATTTGTGACTGGTTCGTTAAAAGTGGACTTTTTGAAACCAACTCCACATGGATGTCCGTTAAAAGCGGTTGGAAAGGTTGAGGAAATCCATCCGAAAAAATTTAAAGTTGTAACAGAAGTTTATGCTGGTGATACGGTTTGTGTAAAAGGGGAAGTCATTGCGGTTGTGATGCCAGCTACATTTTTACAAAACCAATAAGATATGAATTTAATCGCAAAATGTAAGCGATTACTTTTCTGTGTTAGAGCCATTTATTATAATATTTGAAAGAATATAATCCGCAAATGAAATAATAATATTTGCGGATTTTTAATCATAAAAAAGTTATAAGATGTTTACTTCTATGAAAATATATGCTATACTTTTCCTTGTCACAAATTTAATAAAATGATGATTTAGAGAGCTGTCCGAGTTGGTTGAAGGAGCGCGACTCGAAATCGCGTAGGCGTTCATAGCGTCTCAAGGGTTCGAATCCCTTGCTCTCTGTTAGAAAACCATTTATTATATAGGTATGGGCTGGAGAGAATCGCACAAATTCCTGGTGATTTGTGAGGAAAGTCCGCGCTCGCACAGGCTGCGATGCCTGTAGTGATCATGCCTAGCGAAACCGTAAGCTAGGGCAACTAACAATCCTGTTGGTTGACGGCGGGGAAAGTACCTAAGTCCTTTTTCGGATATGGTTCTAGTACTCTGAAAGTGCCACAGTGACGAAGCTTCATTGGAAACATTGAAGGTGGAACGAGGTAAACCCCATGAGCGAGAAACCCAAACAATGGTAGGGGAAGTGTCTGAAAGGAATTGAACCGACAGACACCACAGTAATCTGTGAGATAGATGATTCTCCATTTATGTGCGAGGAAATTCCGCTTGTAGCACGAAATGAACAGAACGCGGCTTACGAAGGTCCATAACCTTTAGAGAATTTTTATGATATGAATCAAGAGGGGCTCCTTGCTCTTCACATATAGAAGCATCCGAAATGTACTTTGTACGTTTTGGGTGCTTCTTTTTATTGAAAAAAGAATTCAATTAAGCATGAATGATGAAGGGACAATTTTGGGAAAATGAATATGACAGCTATTAGTCGAACATAGAAAAATATGATTTCTATCGTCTTGCTAAACAGTAACGTTTTCATAATCATGGAAAGGGGGATAAAATGATACAAAATAAAGAGTCATTTCAAACAGATCAACTTGCTGGTAGACATTATGATCCTGAAGATTACACAAATGATAATGAATTAGCTTCCGGATTAGCTGCTACTCATGAACAAGTAAGTGATACGCTAATGGAAGGAACAATTGACAATAAAATGAAGAATTTGAACGATGAAGAAAGTGAAAAAATTCTACGAAAAGGTTAACCTTGATAAAGTCCTCGTCATCATTGATGGGGGCTTTTTTTCAATAAATACATAAAAATTTGTATTTATTGGACGAAAAAAGTCATGATCGTTTTACATGTACTTGTTAGAATGAAGGAAAGGGGGGAGAGGATTGAAGAAAATGATTGTGATGTTTGATGGAGAGTGCTTATTATGTCAAAGGGCTGTACAGTTTATTTTAAAGCGGGATCAAAATGGAAATATCCATTTTGCCTCACTACAATCTGAAATTGGAAGAAAAATCTTAAGTCAATATGATCAAAATCCAACTGGCAACCAATCAATGATTTTCATTGAAAATGGAAAACTTTACGAGAAATCCACTGCAGCCTTAAGAATCGCCAAAAAACTATCCCATCTATGGCCTATTTGTTATGTATTTATTCTGTTGCCAAAGTCATTAAGAGATGGAATGTATGATTTCGTTGCTAAACATCGCTATCATCTTTTTGGAAAAAGCACTACTTGTGTGATTCCAAAACCCGAATGGAAATCACGATTTATGGAAGAGGAAGAATAGAATGAAGGTGGAATCCATATTAGGAAAAATAAAAAAGGGATCCCCCATGTAAATTTGAAAATGGGAGAAACGACCCTTTATTGAATAAGATGTTACTTAATCCCTTCTAACCAATCTGAATAACATACATCACAAAGTGTCTCATCACTTTCTTGTTGAGATTTAATTAATGTTACTTCATGTATTTTGTTTTCCTCTATTTCATATCCGCAATAAAAGCATGTATGAGACATTTCCCAATCCCTCCAGTATGATTTTCCTCTATAGTGTGAGGAGGAAATTAAAAAAGATTACGAGGTGTTTATTTCCATTTGAAAAATGTCTATTAGTGACCAATTATGATCCGGATTCATATGTATAAGTAACGCCTAGGGAGGGGATATGATGTGGATTGGCAAAACTTTGATCCATTAAAAACTTTTCTATCCATCATGAATGGAAATCTAAATAATCCATCAAATTTTGATCATCACATGAACGACCTTCTTTCGAAATATTTACCGACTATTCCTGATGGGAATGAATATATCCCTTGGGAACCCCCAATGAAAAAGAAACCAACCCCCAAGAAGTTCAACAATTATCAGATATATAATATTCATGGTTATATGATCATTCAAATAAATCTACCTAATGAAATCGCTGTGGACGATATTCTTATTCAATGTGGTTCATTCTATTTATCGATTTCCTTTTCTGAAAAAGAGAAATTGACGATTCCGCTTACAGTAGCCGTGCAACCTAAGTTAGGGACCGCACTTTTCCAAGACGATACGTTAGAAATCCGTTTGCCCAAAGCAAAGGAAACAGAAAAAAGAATGATTCCAATCAAAAAAATCAATCCATATGGGTAAATAACAGGCTCATGATGTTCAAGGGTCTTTTTTTTTATGTTGAAATAAGGGGCTGATAAGGTGTGATTCTAGCGAGCCCGTGTTCAAGATGGTAAAGCAAGACATATTATGAATTCCTTTCCCATATAAATAAACAATAAAAATATTTTGAAAGCAGGAATGATGAATGAAGCCAAAGAAACACTTTCACTCAATGGAAGAGGCGAAAAAAATATTAGGAGAAGATTTTTGGGAAGTGATGTCCGATGTTTTACCTTTTGTCGGACCTAGGGTAGATATTGCGAGGGGGGAAACCGAACTCATTATTGCGGTGGAATTGCCAGGCTTACATTCAAAAGAAGATGTATCCATTCGCTTGTACTCCTATACACTGATTATAGAAGGTGAGTTAACACGAAGTTATGGAAAAGATTTAGAAGAAATGATCCAAGATGAGAGAGCGATTGGGCCTTTCAAGCGGAAAATTAGGTTGCCGAAAGACTGTTTATTAGATTCCATCCATGCTAACTACTGGAACGGTTTACTATTGATCACTATTCCTTTCGACCAACAATTTGAAAAAGAGGAGAATGGGGAAAATATTCAAATTCATTTCCATTCATAAGGGGGGATTCCATTGCCGACCATACGGTACAAAGATTTTAAAGTCGATACGATTTTTAATACTTCAAGTATATGTTATGGGATGAACATCCAATACCGATGGAAACATGACCGACAGTCAAATGAAGGATTTGGTCAGATTTCTGGACATTCCAATGTAATAAAGAAAAATATGGCAATCATAAAGTCTTCTGAAAAGTAAAAGGGATAGGCTGCCTGAAGAAATATAATAAATGCCAGGCATCAAAATATCTTAGAAGCCTGGCATCCTCACCCCTAATTTCATTTAGGTACTCCCGTCATGCTTTTAATAGGAGTATCAATCACATCATCATCATGGAAAATATGGACGTTTTTAGACATCTGATTATGATTTCCATAGACACTTCCAAATCCACTTTTGTTATGAACATTTGTACTAAAATTAGTCATCACATTTGAGCCTATAAATATCCCTGAATTATCTTCAATCACATGAATAGTAATATTATGAAAAATGATGTTTGGAGTCATTTTTGGTGACATCTCCTAGGCTTGAGCGGCTGGCGCATTCTCCACATCATTATCTACAATGGGCGTATCAAGATAATCATTATCATACAATAGATTAAAGTTATACGGAAATGCATTTCCCACTCCAAATATGAATCCGATACTCGTTTGGTTCTTATTATTTGAATCCCATCCAGACGCACTATTCTCCCCAACAAAAATCGCTGCATTCGTTTCCATTCCATTCGCAGCAATCGTATTAAAAATAATTGTAGATGGCATCACCATTCTCCTCCTTTTTTTCTTATTCAAATGAAGGGGGATGAATCAGGAGAACAAGAATATGGATCGATGAGGGCAGTTTCACTATATAAGTCATTATATGCGAATCGATGACAATCCGTACCATACTTTGAAGGGTGAGGCAAAGTGAAGATCGAGAATTTAATTAATGATCTCCAAAACATCTATAAAAAAATAGAACGGTTAGAACAACAATTAAACGAAGTAAAACGACAACAAACAATCCATTTATCGATTAACACTGTAAATATTGAATCTCTAAATCTTGAGGAATTGGCTTATCATCTAGATAAAATTGATATTAAGGATTTAAGTGGAATGCTTAATTTCGGAAATACTTTTTCACCTGCTCTAGAGAAAAAAAAGCAAGAAAAAGCAGTAGAAAAAGGCGGCAAGAAAAAGGAAAATGAAACGGATAAAAAGAGGAAAGATCATAATGGGGATATTTCCATTCAGTTTAATGGAAGAAATATTCTTTATCATGTTGAACGTACAATGAATAAAGGAAGTGAATAATTTGAAGACTTTTTCCCCGACCTTTATCATCGGTTCTATTCGAATTGGATCAGTAGAAGGCGCTTCTTGTGTAAATTTTGGAAATAATTTACCAACAGATTTTACGAGCCACTCCAAACAGAATCAAGGATTTGGAACGATTCAAGGGGATCATAATCATTTACAAGAATTAATATCACGTTTGGACGAAAAAGATTGTATCGACGTATTAAATGAAAGCAAAGAGACGGCGCAGCCAGCTTGGATAAATCAACTGATCAATCAAAAAATCCTTCATTCCGATAATGACATCGTTCAGGAGGAATAAAGGGGGAGTGAATGAATTTATTTGCAAGTTGTTGTATAGAAAAACATAGAATGATATCAGGAATTGTTATATAATGGTGAATAAAAGAATGGAAGTGAACGAAAATGAAAAAGCCCTCTCCCTATTTCCTACTTGTATTAGCAACGATCTTGTGGGGGGGAAACTTTGTAATTGGACGTGCTGTTTCAAATCAATTACCACCTTACACTCTTTCTTTCCTTCGTTGGTGTACGGCATTGATTATTTTTATTCCATTTGTTTGGAATCCGCTAAAACAAGAATGGAAAACGATTAAAGAAAGATGGCCAGTCGTTTTGTTCATGGCATTAACGGGTGTCGCGGGGTTTAATACATTAGTGTACATTGCTTTGCATCATACGACATCAATTAATGCTTCCCTCGTGAACTCATCTACACCCATCATTATTTTTATTTTCTCCTTTGTCTTCTTTAAGGAGCATTTGAACAGAAATCAAATGTTGGGTACGATTCTTTCATTAGGTGGGGTAGTTTTTATTCTTTCTAAAGGTTCGTTTGATAATATTCTCTCTCTTTCGTTTAATAAAGGCGATTTATTAATGATTGTTGCGGTTGTTTGCTGGAGTGTATATTCCATTATGATTAAAAAGTATTCCAATATTTTACCTAATTATTCGACATTTTTTGTGACAATCATTCTTGGAATTATCATGTTATTCCCATTTTTTATGGGTGAAGTATTAGATCCACATACATATTTCGTTTGGTCTTTTTCTTCTTTTTTTGCCGTTCTTTATATCGGTACCTTTGCTTCTATTGTTGCATTCATTGCATGGAATACAGCTGTCAGTGAAATCGGAGCGAATAGGGCAGGAATATTCCTTAACTTTATCCCGGTTTTTGCATCTATCTTTGCCATTATTTTTATCGGGGAAAGTTTGGCTTGGTACCAACTACTTGGTGGTTTATTTGTTATTTTAGGAGTGTATCTATCTACACAGGTATCCAAAAAGGTGAAGAAAAATCAATTTTCTCCAAAAGAAGCATCATAAAAAAAGTGAGATAGGGAGCCGAAGCAAATGGGACAATGTCCAATTGACCACACGAAGGAAGATGTTCGAAAAAAATTTGAAGCACAGTACGATTATTTACCAGCTGAAATTATTTCACAATTTGAAACCTTCCTTGAAAACGATCACACTCAAGATGTGTTAAATGAAGTGTTCCACTTATTAAAAAAATATGATCTTAGTTCAGAAGAGGAAAGGCAGAAACGAAATCATCTATTACAAGAATTATTGTGAAAATCGCTGAATGGCGGTTTTTTTCTTTTGTGTGCTTTGCGCTATGGGTCCAATTTTCACCCTTTTTCTACAAGTTTTGTTGAAAAAGATTCATAAAATGTTGAAAACTATTTGAATATTATTGGAAATTCAGTCAAGTGCCTCCTTTCTTATAGTACGATAATGATGGACGATAAATAAGAAAGGGTGAAGGGTATGACAAGACTTAAATATGTAACTAATCTTGATAAGATTACACAAATCCCTGAAGAAAGCCGGATGAAATTGAAATCCATTACGGAAAAGTATGTGTTCCGTGTAAATGATTATTATTTAAAATTGATTGACTGGGATGATCCTAATGATCCCATACGTAGATTAGTGATCCCAAATGAAGGAGAATTGAATGAATATGGTCGATGGGATGCTTCTGATGAAGAGACGAATTATGTCGTTCCAGGATGTCAACATAAATACAAAACGACTGCACTTCTACTTGTGTCTGAAGTCTGTGGGGCCTACTGTCGATATTGCTTTAGAAAACGATTGTTCCGAAATGATATAAAAGAGGCCATGTCAGATGTTCAACCAGGTTTGGATTATATTCGCAGTCATCCAGAAATCAACAACGTCCTCCTTACAGGCGGTGACCCGCTCATTTTAGCAACGAAAAAACTCCGCGGGATTATCGAAAGTTTGCGTGAAATACCCCATGTTAAAATCATTCGGATCGGTTCGAAATTACCTGTGTTTAACCCGATGAGAATATATGAAGATGAAGAATTACTACAAGTAATCCGTGAGAACTCCTCCCCTGAAAAAAGAATTTACATCATGGCACATATTAATCACCCTAGAGAAATGACTGATCAAGCTAGAAAGGCCATTCAAGCGCTTCAAAATGCAGGGGCAATGGTAGTCAATCAAACCCCTATTATTAAAGGAATTAATGATGATCCAGTTGTATTAGGGAAATTACTTGATGAATTATCCTTTGCTGGGGTCCATCCTTATTATTTCTTTGTAAACCGTCCTGTTGCGGGAAATCATGATTTTGTTTTGCCACTAAAAGACGTGTATAAAATTGTAGAACAGGCAAAAATGAGAACATCTGGCCTTGGAAAACGCGTTCGGTTGTCCATGAGTCATACATCAGGAAAAATTGAAATATTAGCTATTGAAAATGGAAGGGCTTACTTAAAATATCACCAATCAAGAGAAGGAAACTATGGTCAATTTATGGTATTGGAATGTCCAGATCATGCTTCGTGGTTTGATGACTTACCTGGAAATGAAAGGTATTGGAAAAAGCCTGTTAAAAAGATGGTTGAAACGATGAAGGAGAAGAAGCAACCTGTATTCAATTAAATGAAAACGTGTTCATCCTTTGATTTTACTGAAATTGGTTCCCCTTTAACTGAATGTTTTTTAGATGATTGACAAATTCTAAAAAAGCGTTGAGAGTATGCGCATTATTTAAAAGGGGGAATATCAGATGACACAAATGAGTACAGAAACGATGAATCATTCACAATCCATTCCGTCTAAATACAATCATGGAGGGCATGAATTATTTGATGTTCATGAACTTCTATCTTGTACGATCAATTTATTGGATCAATATATGATGTTACGTCAAAATGTGAGCTGTCAAGAACTTAAGGGGATGATAGACCGTCATTATCGGTTTGTTTCTGATTGTTATAATATAACCGTTGAGGCCTTGTCTACGGGGCAAAAACCGTCACATCCTACACAAACTTATATGATGCAACAAGAAAATGAGGTTGTTTTTGGAATGCAATCTTCACAACCGAAGAAACCTTGTCAATCCATTTCAGAAATCAATAGTGAAAAAATTTCTAGTCAAATGTTGGGTCTAATGAAATCAGCTGCCACAACTTATGCTAAAGTGGCTACTGAAGTGACGAATCCAATTCTTCGTAGAATGATTGCAGATAGTGTTCCAAACTACATCGAAATGGCCTATGAAATTTTTCTTTATCAAAATAAAAATCAATATTATCAAGTGCCACAGTTTGATCAGCAAACTACGCAACAAATGGTTTCTGGATTTGCCCCTAGTCAAGGACAAGTGAAATTTTCAACAAATCCTTCGGGAACCCATTAATAAGAAAAAGCAATCGACAATTTGTCGATTGCTTTTTTGGAATTTCCACGATGAATGCATATGTGGGGAAATTCCAGTTGGTTTTAAATACCATCATTATTTCTTTGAAAATTTGGATTTTTTATTTGTCCATTTCGAACCATTTCCACGTTTAGTTACAACATTACAATGAGATATGGAGACATCTTGAGTTTCCTTTTGAACAGGAACAACCTTAGGGTTGACAATATACATTAGTGGTTTCGGATGAGACCGCCTATTTTTCATTTCAAATTCCCCCCTGATCACCAAATCACGAGAAAGCAGATACCTTATTTAAAATAATGTATGAAACCAAATGAAAAAGGTGAAAACCGGATGGAAGGGGAACTTTTTAGATGAAGTTGGGATTTCCTGGATGGTGCCTGGCACCTGGAAAAAAGCACCTGAAAAAACCCCACAAATTAATTGTAGGGTTTTGGTACAATTTGATTTTGATGTGATTACATGATCAGTTCTACGGGTTTGACTTGGATGGCAGAAAGTTGGTAGGTTTTATTTTTTAAACTTTCGATATCTATATGTTTTCTTGCCACTCCTGAATCCATAGCAGCTTTTGCTACTGCAGCTGCAACTTCTGGAGCTACGCGAGCATCAAACGGAGAAGGGATGATGTAGTCTTCATGGAGTTCGTATTCTGAGATTAAGGAAGCAATTGCATAAGCCGCCGCAACCTTCATTTCTTCGTTGATATCTGTTGATTTCGTATCTAATGCCCCACGGAAAATTCCTGGGAATGCTAGAACATTATTCACTTGGTTTGGATAGTCTGAACGGCCTGTTCCAACAATTTTCGCACCTGCTGCTTTTGCCTCTAGCGGTAAAATTTCTGGGTCAGGATTGGCCATTGCAAAAATAATTGGGTCATGATTCATCTTTTTAATCATTTCCTCCGTTAAAGCGCCAGCAACGGAAACACCAATAAATACATCTGTTCCTTCGATGACATCAGTTAACGTTCCGCTTATTCTTCCATGGTTTGTCATTTCAGCAATTTGGTCTTTCACTGGGTTCATACCTTCTGACCGGCCCTTATAAATAGCACCTTTTGAATCACACATTATGATCTCTTGTACATTAAAGCTTAATAAAAGCTTGGCAATGGCCATTCCAGCTGCACCCGCTCCATTGATGACAATTCTTAAATTTTCAAATGATTTTTTTGTTAGTTTTAAAGCATTGATTAAACCAGCTAATGTAACAATAGCAGTTCCGTGTTGATCATCATGGAAGACTGGAATATCAAGTTCCTTTTTTAAACGTTCTTCAATGATAAAGCAATTTGGAGCCTTAATATCTTCTAAATTGACACCACCGAATCCAGTTTTTAGAAGTTTAACTGTTTTAATAATTTCTTCAATGTCATTTGAACCGATACAGATTGGGAATGCATCGACACCAGCGAAGTTCTTGAAAAGAATCGCTTTTCCTTCCATAACCGGTAAAGAAGCATCAGCACCAATATCACCTAAGCCTAATACAGCTGTACCATCTGTTACGACTGCAACCGTGTTTGCTTTCATTGTAAAATCGTAAACTTTTTCGCTGTCTTCATGTATTTCCCGACATGGCTCAGCAACACCAGGGGAATAGACTAGGCTAAGATCTTTTATATCCTTCACGTTTAACTTTGCGCTCACCTCTAATTTTCCTTGGTGGTAACGGTGAATATCTAATGCCTCTTGTTTCAAATTTTTCATTTTGTTATTTCCACTCCCTTAAAAAAGTCTCTTTATCACAACCACTTCCTGTATTAAGACAGTTGTTCATATTTTTATTTATTATATAACAGACATTTCGAAAATAGCAACAAAATTTTCTGAAAATTTTAAAATAATTTATAATTGGGCAAAATTAGAGGGTGCCAGGCACCCTCTAATTATTGGGAATTGCGATTTCTTTGAAGTTGCAGCTTAGGTTTTCTAGGCCTTTTGTTAATTCTTCTCCTTCTATAGCAAAGCCGTGTCCGGTTATGGCGTAGGCTGGTTTTAGGGCTTCAAGGATTCGGACTGAGTGCCAAGCAGCTTTCCAAACTGTTGTAAAATAGGCTGGGGGACCATGAATTTCTTTCTCCTGTGTTATAACAGCTAAAGCAGATTCTTGCTTCACTGTAATAAATGCATCTCCAGCAATTAAAGCGCTATCTTCATGCCGGAATAAGGAAATATGTCCTGGTGTATGTCCCGGTGTATGGACCCATCTCCAACCATCCATGTATGGAACCTTATGATCGATTGGCAAGGCATGAATACGATTTTCAAGATTAATGGCTTCATTTGGATATAAAGGAGAAATCAAACTCATTAAGCCGCCTCCTACTGTTGGATCCGCAGGTGGATAATCTTCTTTTCCCGTTAAGAAAGGTAATTCTTCCTCTTGAGCAAATATAGGAACATCCCAATGCTCCAGTAATTCAGATAATGCTCCAACATGATCAAAATGTCCATGGGTTAAAATAATGGCTTTAGGCGGGATCCCTCTGAAACGTTCTTCAGCAGTTTGCAGAATGGACTCTGCAGCGGGCCCAACTCCTGCATCAATTAGAACCCAGTGATCACTACCTCTTTCCCCAACAAAACATACATTGACTATCATCGTGCGCAATACAAATAAATCGGGAAGGACTTCATACCCTTTTTCCGCTTGTGCAAAGAAAGGCTGAAATAATGGTTGTTGTTCCTGATTCCCTTGGATATCCATCAGAATTTTCCCCCTCACTATTTTGATAAATAGAACGATTAATCACCGACCAAACGATAGGTTGAATGAATAAAATACTTTCACATTCATCACATTCATCACTTTCTTCAATTATTTTTAAAATTATCCATATATAGATAGGATGCTTGGAATGAAATGAACTATTCATTTTTTTATTGGCAAATAAATTTCAAAATATAGCGAGAAATAATTGACATTATCGTGTGAAACGCTATAATACTAATTAATCCGATTTAATATATAGGAATTATAATTAAAGTAGGTGAAAGGATGTTTTTACAATTTAAGAATCTTTCAAAAAAATATAAAAATCGTCATATGACACAAGATGTGTTAATGGATATAAATTTTTCAATTGAAGAGGGGCAATTTGTTTCGATTATAGGCCCATCTGGTTGCGGTAAATCGACTCTATTATCGATGGTTGCTGGATTAACCAATGCTACAACGGGCGAAATTTTCTTAGAGGCGAGTCCAATTATTAAGCCTGGAATCGACCGCGGAATGGTTTTTCAACAAGCTGCATTATTCCCTTGGATGACTGTTGTGGAAAATGTCATGTTCCCTTTAAGAAAACAAATGAATAAGAGTGAAGCGAAGAAAGTGGCTCTCCGTTTTCTACAAATGGTGCAAT
This sequence comes from Oikeobacillus pervagus, assembly GCF_030813365.1. Classification (NCBI taxonomy): domain Bacteria; kingdom Bacillati; phylum Bacillota; class Bacilli; order Caryophanales; family Bacillaceae; genus Oikeobacillus; species Oikeobacillus pervagus. Next base: position 73,904 of record NZ_JAUSUC010000011.1, on the reverse strand, counting down.
TAAGTAATTATTCCGAGCACTCTCCTCACGAGTTATCAGGGGGAATGCAACAACGGGTAGCAATTGCTCGAGCTTTAGCAATGGACCCAAAATTATTACTGATGGATGAGCCATTTGGGGCATTGGACGAACAAACTCGTTCAAGACTTCATGAAGAACTTGAGAAGATTTGGGTCGATACGAAGAAAACAATCGTATTCGTTACCCACAGTATTAACGAAGCGATAAAGCTTTCAGACCGGATCATCGTCATGGGGACTCGGCCAGGTAGAATTATTGCAGATCTTGACGTTAATCTCCCCAGACCTCGTCAATCTAATCAAGAGGAAGTTGCCATACTTGAAGAAAAAATAGTCGATCTCCTGAAAGGTGAGATTGATAAAGTCGTTAAAGAGGAATTAGCTTATGCAGCGGGTAATTAAACAAATTGTCTTCTACGTCCTCTTTATTGTCATTTGGGAAATGAGTGTACGTGCTGGTGGATGGGGCCCAGACATCATGCCAAAACCGACCGATGTATGGGAGGCTCTTATCCAAGGATTCATAGACAAAACACTTATTTATGATTTAGGTGCAAGCTTCCAAAGACTATTGATTGGATTAACGATCGCACTTATTCTAGGGACATCGTTAGGAATTTTATTGGCTAAATCGCAAACAGCAGATGACACATTAGGATCACTTATTCTAGCTCTTCAGAGTGTTCCTAGTATCGTTTGGCTGCCACTAGCAATCATGTGGTTTGGATTGAATGAAAAAGCGGTTATTTTTATCGTCGTTCTCGGTGGAACATTAGTCATGACAATCAATATGCGAATTGGTATTAAAAATGTTTCCCCACTGTATATTAAAGCCGCACAAACAATGGGTTCTTCCGGATTTGATTTGTTTATCAAAATTATATTTCCAGCTTCGATCCCGTATGCGGTAACAGGTGCAAGACTTGCATGGGCATTCGCATGGAGAGCTTTAATGGCGGGGGAAATTTTAAGTACAGGTCCTGGTTTAGGATACACGTTAAAATACGCTTCAGACTTTGGAAATATGAGCTTGGTCATTGCGGTGATGATCTTGATCGGAGTTATTGGTACAATTGTCGATTTACTATTTTTCCAACGTGTTGAAAAGAATGTGATGAGACGTTGGGGATTAGAGCAAGCATCGTCTTAATAGTTGCTAAAGCATCTTCTTCATGTGTTATTAACCGACAAATGTAGGGATTTTACCATTAGAATGTTAAGAAAGGGGATAAAATGATGAAAAATTTCATGAGTTTTTTCGCGGTAGTCTTATTATTACTAGCAGGTGTCCTAGCTGGTTGTAGTTCGGAAAAAAGCTCAGGTTCAGACGACGGCAAGAAAAAGGTTGTCATCGGCTTTTTCCCAAATATTGACCATGTTCCAGCAATGATTGCAAAGGAAAAAGGATTGTTTGAAAAAGTATTAGGGGAAGATGTGACTATTGAATATAAAACATTTCCCGATGGCGGTGCTTTTATGACGGCCCTTAAGACAGGGGATATTTCAGCAGGTTTAGTAGGACCAGGTCCAGTGATGAATCATTTTGCGAATGGAGCCGATGTGAAAATTATTGCAGGCGGATCTTCTGGTGGAACGGTCGTTGTAGCAAGTAAAAAAAGTGGCATTCAAACCGTTGATGATCTAGCAGGTAAGACATTTATTACTCCTGGGGTTGGATGTACACATGATGTTCAATTTGAAACATTTGCCAAGGACTACGGTCTTAAATCTACTCGAATCGGTGGAACGATGAAACATACTACTGGAAATCCAGCACAGTATGCAGGGTTGTTTCAATCAGGAAAAGTTGATTTTGCTTCCGTTCCTGAACCATGGGCTTCCTTGCTAGTGAAAGAAGTAGGTGCAAAGGTCATTGTTGACAGTGATAAAATTTCTTTTGGCACGACTTTACCTAACTCCGTTTTAGCTACAAGTGGAAAATTAATTAAAGAAGATTCAGCATTAGTAAAAAAAATAGTGGATGCTCATAAAGAAGCCATTCAATTTATTAATGAGAATCCAGAGGAAGCGAAAGAAATTGCCATAAAAACTATTAAAGATATTACAAAACAAGAATTAGAGAAAGATATTGTAGACCGTTCTTGGGAAAGAATTCATTACACATCTGAAGTAAATGCAGATGTTATTCAACAATTTGCCGATTCTTCCTATGATCTTAAGTTTTTAAAAGATCAGCCAAAATTTGCAGAACTAATTGATAAACAATTCTTAGAAAATAAAAAAGTAACAAAAAAATGATTGCATTTTCTCCACCAATCCGTTAAATTAATAGAAAGACAGAAATTTTTGAAAATTTAATATTTTCTTATCAAGAGAGGCAGAGGGACTGGCCCTATGAAGCTTCAGCAACCGGCTAATTAAAAGAGCAATGGTGCTAAATCCAGCGAACAATCCTAGTTCGAGAGATGAGAAGAGGAATCTTGTTGACAAAAGCCTTCTTCTTACAGAAGGCTTTTTTATTTTTACTTAGAGGTGAGAAAATGGGTTTTAAAGACATTCAAACAAAGTTAACTCAGATTGGAAACAGAAGTGAAAACATTACGGGAACCGTCAATCCACCTGTTTACTTTTCTACTGCTTATCGACATGAAGGGATTGGGGTGTCGACGGGCTATGATTATGTTCGAAGTGGAAATCCAACTAGAGACATTTTAGAAAAGGCCATTGCCGATTTAGAACATGGAGATGCTGGCTTTGCATTTAGCTCAGGAATGGCGGCGATTCAAACGGTTCTTTCATTATTCGATTCTGGTGATGAATTTATCGTATCAGCGGATCTTTATGGTGGAACGTACCGCCTTTTTGAACGGGGATGGAAAAAATATGGACTATCTTTTGTCTATGATGATTTTCAAGATTTAACTAAGACAAGGGAGAAGATCACAAACCAAACGAAAGCTATTTTTGTTGAATCTCCGACTAATCCGATGATGCAAGAAGTGAACTTAGATGAGGTCGCTCATGTAGCAAGAGAAGAGGGGGTGTTATTGATTGTGGATAATACATTTTATACTCCTTTTATTCAGCAGCCTATTTTTTCAGGAGCTGACATTGTGATTCATAGTGCAACAAAGTATTTAGGGGGACATAATGATGTGCTTGCGGGACTTGTCGTTACTAAAGGGGAAGAACTTTCGGCCAAACTAAAAGAATATCAAAATTCAATTGGTGCAGTATTATCTCCATTTGATTCGTGGCTTCTTATTCGTGGAATGAAGACATTAGGTTTACGAATGGTTCAACATGAAAAAAATGCTCAAAAAATAAGTGAATTTTTACGATGTTGTGACGATGTGAAAGATGTTTTATACCCGGGACGCGGTGGGATGCTTTCTTTTCGATTGCAGAAAGAAGAATGGGTCAATCCATTTTTGCAAAACTTACAGCTGATTACATTTGCAGAAAGTTTAGGAGGAGTAGAAAGTTTTATCACCTATCCGGCAACACAAACCCATATGGATATGCCTTATGAAGTACGTTTGGCTAATGGAGTTTGTAATCGGTTGTTAAGGTTTTCTGTTGGGACGGAGGGAACCGAAGATTTAATCAGGGATTTACAAAACGCGTTTAAAAAAATGAAGGAGTGAAGAAGAATGACTCATCAATCGTATACATTTCAAACTCAATTGCTTCATAACCAACATAAATTTGACAAGGAAACAGGAGGGGTAAGTGTTCCAATCCAGCTTGCTTCTACATTTCATCAGCCAGATTTTGATCAGTTTGGAAAGTATGATTATAGCCGATCGGGAAATCCGACAAGAGAGGCATTGGAAGAAATGATTAGCCAACTTGAGGGAGGGGTTAAAGGATTTGCTTTCTCATCTGGAATTGCAGCAATTTCTACGGCATTTCTTCTTCTTTCAAAGGGTGATCATGTACTTGTTACCGAAGATGTTTATGGTGGAACGTACCGGATGATTAACACTGTGTTGAATCGTTTCGGAATTGAACATACATTTGTCGATATGACGGATTTGGACACAGTTGCTTCAAATATTCAAGAAAATACAAAAGTGATTTACATGGAAACACCGTCGAATCCACTGCTCAAAGTGACCGATATACAGGGGGTCGCCAAATTAGCGAAAGCCAATGGATGTCTCACCTTTTTAGATAATACCTTTTTAACGCCTGCCTTACAGCGACCGCTAGACTTAGGGGTAGATCTTGTTCTTCATAGTGCGACGAAATTTTTGGCGGGGCATAGTGACGTACTTGCTGGATTGGCCGTTGCGAAGGATGAAGGATTAGCCCAACAATTATACGGATTACAAAATGCCTTCGGAGCAGTATTAGGAGCTCATGATTCATGGCTTGTTCTTCGGGGATTGAAGACACTTCACGTACGATTGAAACAATCATCAGAGTCTGCAACGAAAATAGCGAACTATCTAAACAACCATTCAAAAGTAGATGAAGTGTTTTATCCTGGACTATCCACTCATCCTGGACATTCCATTCAAACGCGGCAAGCAGAAGGACCTGGGGCTGTTCTATCGTTTTCATTAAGAAATGAGGAAGCTGTAAGAAACTTTATTCAACACGTTCGAATTCCTGTTTATGCTGTTAGTTTGGGGGCGGTAGAGTCGATCCTATCCTATCCCGCTAAAATGAGTCATGCTGCAATGCCAGAAGCTGAAAGAAAGAAAAGAGGAATTTCTAACGGACTATTAAGATTGTCAGTAGGTCTTGAAAATGTCGATGAATTAATAAAGGATTTTGAACAGGCATTCATTCATGTTCCGGAATCCTCAGTAATTGTATAAAAAAAGGAATTTTAGGCCTTTAAAACTGAGTAAAAACATAAAAATACTATGATCTATTTAGAGGAAACCTTCAATGTACAAGAGATGAAAGAAGCTCTTCATTGAAGGTTTTTTTTATCCGCCTCGTAACGAACAGTAAAGCTTCACTGAATAGAGCTTTAAATTATCTTTATAAGCATTGCGGGATTACTGTTTCGTTCAATTAGGATAGAATAGAATTGATAAAGTAATTAGAAAGGGGTCGAATAGATCATGACATATCCAAATACGAAAGAAACGATGAATTTAATCCAACAACTAACATCAATTCCAAGCCCAACTGGAAATACATATAAGGTCATTCGCTTCGTGGAATCCTATTTGAAAGAAACAGGATATGAAATGAAGAGGAATAATAAGGGGGGATTACTCATCACGATCCCCGGTGAAAATGAAAAACGCCAACGTTTTTTAACGGCACATGTTGATACATTGGGGGCTATGGTGAAGGAGATTAAAAAAAATGGCCGATTGAAATTATCCATGATTGGGGGATTTAAGTGGAATTCAGTTGAAGGGGAGTATTGCCAAATTGAAACGAGCTCCGGAAAGTTATTTTCAGGAACAATCTTAATGCATCAAACCTCTGTTCATGTCTATAAAGAGGCAGGGGATGCAAAAAGAAATGAGGAGAATATTGAAGTTCGCATTGATGAAGTGGTCAAAAATGCCGAAGATGTTCGTGCTCTTGGAATCGAAGTAGGAGACTTTGTTTCTTTTCATCCTCGAGTAGAAATATCGGACAGTGGGTTTATCAAATCTCGTCATCTTGATGACAAAGCAAGTGTTGCCATTTTGCTTCAATTAATTAAAAGAATAAAAGAAGAAAAGATTCGTTTGCCTTTTACAACCCATTTTTTAATTTCAAATAATGAGGAAATCGGATATGGAGGAAATTCCAATATTCCTGTTGAAACGGTTGAATATTTAGCAGTTGATATGGGAGCGTTAGGAGATGGGCAAGCATCAGATGAGTACACAGTTTCAATTTGCGCAAAAGACTCAAGTGGCCCATATCATTTGGGGTTACGAAAACATTTGATTCAATTAGCCGAAGAAAATAACATTGATTATAAAGTAGATATTTATCCTTATTACGGTTCAGATGCCTCAGCAGCTATTCGAGCTGGAAATGACATTATTCATGGATTAGTAGGTCCTGGAATTGATGCTTCTCATGCATTTGAACGGACACATGAATCCTCATTACACCATACTGAAAAACTTCTCTATGCATACGTACAATCAAAGGCAGTTGAATGTTAATGGATGAATCCCTTAGTCCCGAATGATCTTGGACTAAGGGATTCTTTCAATGTTTGAAAAACTAGTTGGTCTAAAGGAGATTCATCCCTTAAAGTCTACATGAGCATTCCGGCTATGGCTGCACTTAATAAAGAAGCAAGTGCCCCTGCTAGAACAGCTTTTAAGCCTAAACGAGCGATATCCCCACGGCGATTCGGAGCTAAGTTCCCGAGTCCACCTAAAAGAATGGCCATGGAAGAAATATTAGCAAACCCACAGAGGGCAAAGCTTACAACTGCAACGGTTTTATCAGATAAATTAGGTATTTCTGGAGCGAAATTTGAATAGGCGACAAATTCGTTAATAATTAATTTTTGCCCGATAAAATTTCCAGCCTGTACAGCCTCATTCCAAGGAACCCCAATGGCAAAAGCAAGAGGCGAAAAGATATAACCTAAAATTAGCTCTAATGAAAGATGTTCTACCCCAACTAGTCCTCCGAGAAAACCTAAGATCCCGTTAATTAAAGCAACTAATGCAATAAAAGCAAGAAGCATTGCCCCAATATTTAGAGCTAATTGAAGTCCAACACTTGCTCCGCGTGCTGCCGCATCGATGACATTGGTCGATTCAGAATCTACATCCATTTCAAACTCTTTCGGCTCTGGGATATTTTCCGTTTCTGGGATAAATAATTTCGCCATGACTAGGCCAGCAGGTGCAGCCATAAAACTTGCGGCTAATAAGTATTCCAGCGGAACACCAAGTAAGGAATATCCGATTAATACAGAACCGGCAACAGAAGCTAAACCACCAGTCATAACCGCAAATAATTCAGATTCAGTCATTTTATTTATATATGGCCGAATAACGAGAGGAGCTTCTGTTTGCCCTACAAATATATTAGCCGCTGCTGATAATGATTCCGCTTTTCTAGTACCAAGAAGTTTAGATAAAAAACCGCCAATTATTTTGATGAAAAATTGCATGATACCTAAGTAATAAAGAACAGATATTAAGCTTGAGAAGAAAATCACAACAGGCAACACATGAAAAGCAAAGACAAATGTAATGTTCGATTCTTTGGTGAAAAGTCCACCAAAAAGGAAGTTAATTCCTTCATTTGAATAATTAATTATGGCGTTCACAAGCATTGTTAAATTTTCCATTTGTTCCTTTCCCCAATCCCACTTTAGAACAATGAAAGCAAATATTAATTGAATCGCAAGTCCACCTAATATAGTACGCCATTTAATGTTCGATTTATTAGTTGAAAAAATAAAACCAATTCCTAGTACAACAAGAATTCCAATAATTCCCCATAAAAAATTCATGTTTCTCCTCCAACTTCCATTTTAAATAATTCTTTATATTATACCACGTACGATGGGCAGTAAAACTCTCTCACTTCAAATAATGAGAATCTAAAGAAGCTTTAGCCCCTTAAATGTTTGAAGACGGACAGGACATAGCGTTCTTTAGCTCAGAATATTTTGTGAAGTATGATCCCTAGCCGAATGAAGGTTTTTTTATGAAAAAAACTTTATCTAACTTGTAATGTATCCCATTTTGCTATTAAATATAGTATGCTCTAAATATCCATTTTCATTTATGAGGTGAGTCTTTTGAAAATCCGAAAAACGGTCATAGAAGAACAAGAAGTTCATGTTTATATTTATGAGAATAAAAAAGAAGAATATATTCTAGTAGCGCTACCCGAAAAAGAATGGTCCTTTTCTTTTTCGTATGAAGAAGCGGGGGAGGAATTGAATCAAAAATTAAAGCATTCCTTAACTAGAGTCGTATCTGATCAGGAGGCTTACGCAATGGCGTTAAGAATAGCCCAGTGGACGAGGGAAATGTGAACTTTCGTTTTTTCATTATAAAAAAAGTAATACAATAAAGATAGATTTCATCGAAAGGATTTGACATATATTTATGGATTCATTAAAAGAAGAAGTACTCTCAAGAAGAACATTTGCGATTATTTCTCACCCTGATGCAGGGAAAACAACTCTAACGGAAAAACTTCTATTATTTGGAGGAGCCATTCGTGATGCTGGTACTGTAAAGGGAAAGAAAACAGGTAAATATGCAACATCAGATTGGATGGAAATAGAAAAGCAACGGGGAATCTCAGTTACTTCTTCTGTTATGCAATTTGATTATCAGGGATTTCAGGTAAATATTTTGGATACACCTGGACACCAAGATTTCAGTGAAGATACGTATCGTACTTTAATGGCTGTAGATAGTGCTGTAATGATTGTCGACGCGGCGAAGGGAATTGAGGCACAAACCATTAAATTATTTAAAGTATGTCGGATGAGGGGAATTCCGATTTTTACTTTTATCAATAAATTAGATCGTCAAGGAAAACCACCTTTAGAATTATTAGCTGAACTAGAGGAAGTATTAGGAATTGAGTCTTTTCCTATGAACTGGCCAATTGGAATGGGGAAAGAATTCTTTGGAATTTATGATCGTTATTATCATCGGATTGAACAATTCCGTGCAGATGGAGAAGATCGTTATTTGCCCTTGAATGAAGAGGGAGAGTTAATGAAGGAACACCCCATTCAACAATCAAGTCTTTATGATCAAATGTTGGAAGAAGTACTTTTATTAGATGAAGCGGGGAATGAGTTTTCTAAGGAACGTGTGCAAAATGGGACTTTAACTCCTGTGTTTTTCGGAAGTGCTTTAACAAATTTTGGAGTTCAAACATTCTTGGAAACCTATCTACAATTCGCACCAGCACCTCAACCGCGCCAATCAGATGTAGGAGAAATTGATCCAACTGGAGATGTTTTTTCAGGGTTTGTTTTTAAAATTCAAGCGAATATGAACCCTGCCCATCGAGATCGGATCGCATTTGTTAGAATTTGTTCTGGAAAGTTTGAAAGGGGAATGAACGTTACCTTATCGAGAACAGGAAAGTCCATGAAATTATCACAGTCTACACAATTTTTGGCGGATGACCGCAGCACAGTAAATGAGGCGGTAAGTGGCGATATTATCGGCCTATATGATACAGGGACTTATCAAATTGGCGACACGCTAGTGGGAGGAAAAGATTTATTCCATTTTGAAAAACTTCCGCAATTTACGCCAGAGCTATTTATGAAAGTGTCTGCTAAAAATGTGATGAAGCAAAAGAGCTTCCATAAAGGGGTTCAACAGCTCGTGCAAGAAGGAGCGATTCAATTATATAAAACAGTCCGTACAGAAGAATATATATTAGGGGCAGTTGGCCAATTGCAGTTTGAAGTATTTGAACACCGAATGAATAAAGAGTATCACTCTGAAGTTCGAATGGAACCTATGGGAAGTAAGATAGCACTGTGGATTAAAAACGAAAAAGACGTTGATGAATCATTATCTACTTCTCGTAATTTATTAGTCAAAGACCGCTATGACCGCTTGTTGTTTTTATTTGAAAATGATTTTGCTTCTAGATGGTTTCAAGAAAAGAACCCAAATATTGAATTATATAATTTAATGGAATAGTTTTTTAATTTATTTTATAAAATGAAAAAAATAGATTGACATCTTAGTTATTCATGGTAAATTATTAATATGCTTCATTACAGGAAAGCGTCTAAGTGAAATAGATAAATAATCTGCTGGATAGCTTCAGTAATTTTTTTGTAGGCAGCAAGAAGAGACCGAATGGTTGGTGAGAATTCGGGCGGCAATAAAGTGAACTACACTATCCGAAATAAAGCAGAATACGATAAGAGGGTAAAGAACTTCTTTACCAAGTAGGGTGGTACCGCGGAGGCATCTTCGTCCCTAACCTGAGGGATGATGATGCTTTTTTATTTTTTAAAATCACAAAATTTAGAACTGTGGAAAGAAGATCAAGCTGCGTTGCTTACGCATTTGTTATTATTTTCGGGGGTGTAATATGTTTAGTGTGCAATCAGTTTTAAAGCCATCATTGAAGGAAGCCATATTACTAACGATTGCGATTGTTGGAATCATCAGCTATTGTATTATTTTTTTGGAAACTGTTCCACATATTCCACTTCTATTGGCCATCTTTCTTTTGATGTTATATGGCTTTATTCGAAAAGTCCCTTTTCATGAAATGGAGATGGGAGTTTTCAATGGTGCCAAATCTGGAATGGGAGCTGTGTTTATCTTCTTTTTTATTGGGATTTTAATTAGCAGTTGGATGCTTAGTGGAACGATTCCAACTATTATTTATGTCGGCTTTCATTTAGTGACACCTTATTTCTTTTATGCGATTATCTTTGTTGTCACAGCCATTATTGGTTTATGTATAGGAAGTTCGTTAACGACAGTTGCTACTGCAGGAGTGGCTTTTATCGGGGTGGCTGCAGCGATTGATGCTTCACTTGCCATTACGGCTGGTGCCATTGTGTCAGGTGCTTTTTTTGGTGATAAAATGTCACCATTATCAGATACAACAAATTTAGCAGCTTCCATTGTGGAAGTTGACTTGTTTACACATATTCGCAATATGGCATGGACGACGATTCCGGCTTTTTTATTTTCGATTATAGCCTTTGCGTTTCTTTCACCTAAAATTGAGTTAACACATTTTCCAAAGATTGAGGAAATGCAACATACATTAATGAAGGAAGAACTAATTCATTGGTATGCCATTATTCCATTAATCATCTTGCTTATTTTCTCGATCAAAAAAATATCTGCTTTCATTACATTGGCTGTTAGTTCAGCTGTAGCAGTATGTTTCTCCTTTATACATACTTCCTATTCCTTGTCAGAGGTGTTCAACATTTTGTTTTCTGGATATGTTTCTAAGACAGGGAATGCTGATATTGATGCATTGCTTACACGTGGTGGCATGGATAGTATGATGTTTACTATTTCCCTTGTACTACTGGCATTAGGATTGGGTGGGCTATTATTCACATTAGGAATTATTCCTAAGCTATTTAAAACCATTGAACATAAATTGAAGACAGTTGGTTCACTCATTTTTTCTACTGCCTTATCTGCTGTCGGAATTAACGTGCTAGTTGGGGAGCAATATTTATCTATTTTATTAACAGGCGAGGCTTTCAAAAATCAATATGATCGTCTTGGGCTTCAAAAGAAAAATTTATCCAGAGCATTGGAGGATGCGGGAACGGTCATCAATCCACTCGTCCCTTGGGGAGTTTGCGGTGTGTTTATTACAAAAGTATTAGAAGTTCCAACGATGAGCTATCTTCCATTTGCCTTTTTTTGTCTATTAAGCCCAATATTGACCATCTTATTTGGAATAACAGGATTTTCTATATCGCGAAAATAATAAAAAGTGGAAGTGCCAAGCTCTCTCCTGATTGGGATGAATGCTTGGTATTTTATTATGATCTCACCCATTTTACCCCGCCTTAACGGGCAATAAAACCTCCACTAAATGAAGTTTCACTATATGACTTTTTGAATATCAAAATATTTTATGCTCTTAAAGTTGCGAATGAATATATACCTATTTATAGTAAGTATAAGAGAGTACATATTCTAAATGTAAGAGTAAAGAGAGGAGAATCTTTTTGAAAATTAGTCAGTTTTCGATAAAAAGGCCCGTTTTTACGATCGTAACGATGGCTTTAATCATGATTTTGGGAATTGTCTCCCTTTTTAAAATACCATTGAAACTCATACCGGATATTAATCCACCTGTTGCGGTTGTTGTTACTTCCTATCAAGGAGCTAGCCCAACTGAAATTGTTGAAAAAGTAACAAAACCGCTTGAGGCAAACTTGGCAACATTGCCAGGGATAAAAAATATTACATCTACAACGAATGAAGGCTCCAATTTCATTTTAATGGAATTTTCTTGGAGTACAAAAATCGATGAAATTCAAAATGATGTATTACAACGGATCGATCAAACTCCATTGCCAGAGGACGCTAATAAACCAAAATTTCTTAAATTTGATCCATCCCAGTTCCCGATTATCCAACTTTCCCTTCGATCAACTGAAGAGGAGGATTCTATCCAAAAGCTCGCGGAAAAGCTAGAGCAAGAGTTAGTTACGGTAAAAGGAGTGGCGAGTGTCAATGTCTCTGGCTCCTCTGTTGAAGAAGTCACGGTAGAATTGAATGAAGAAAACTTAAAGAAATACAAGCTAACTCAGAAGGATATAGTGGATTTGATTCAATCCCATAATATTTCAATGCCAGGGGATGTTGTTGAAACTGGAACAAAAGCTTTAACAACTAGAATTTTGAGTCAATTACATAATGTCGAGGATATAAAAAATTTAGTCATCGCTACAAACCCGCTAAATGGGGAAAAAATTAAAATTTCTGATGTTGCAAATGTCAAATCTGTCACAAAAGAAAGTGAAACGATTACGCGTGCAAATGAAAAACCAGCGGTATTATTAAGTGTCCTTCAACAATCTGATGCTAATACAGCTGAAGTATCTAAAGATTTTCAACAAAGATTAGAGGACTTATTAAAGAAGGATGAATATAAGAATATTCAATCTGATATCTTGTTTGACCAAGGGGATTATATTCAACTTTCGATTAGTAATATCGGCAACTCCCTTTTACTTGGTGGGGCTTTTGCCATGCTCGTGTTGTTTTTCTTTTTAAGAAATATAAGAAGTCCCCTCATTATCGGGGTAGCGATTCCCTATTCTGTTATCGTCACATTTGTATTAATGTATTTTGCGAAATTCGATTTAAATATTATGACACTTGGTGCACTAGCATTAGGGATCGGAATGCTTGTCGATAATGCCATAGTCGTGATTGAAAATATTTATCGACATTTATCAATGGGGAAAGATTCGAAAAAAGCGGCATATGATGGTGCAAAAGAAGTTGGTGCAGCCATTACAGCTTCTACTTTAACGACAATCGCCGTATTTTTACCTGTCGTATTTATTTCAGGAATTTTGGGGGAAATCTTCAAAGAATTTGCGCTTACGATTTCTTTTAGCTTATTTGCTTCTCTTATCGTCGCCTTAACGGTTATTCCGATGATGGCAAGTCGCTGGTTAAAGCCACCTAAAGGCGATTATGAAGCGAGAAGACGCCGTTCGAAACCGATGAGAAGGCTTGATCGTTCGATTCGTTGGGCTCTCGGACACCGCGCACTTGTTCTACTTTTTACATTCATCTTGCTTGTTGGCGGGGGGTATGGACTGACAACGGTCGGTACGCAATTTTTGCCTCCAACAGATGAAGGTTTTTTCAGTGTTCGTGTTGATTTAGAAAATGGCTCCTCTTTAAATGAGACAGCAAAAGTGGTAAAAGCAATTGAGGAAGAATTGAATAAAGAAGAGGATATTGAGGTCTTTGTTAGTCTAATCGGTTCTACCCAAGAAGGTGCAGCAAGGGGATCGGGTAGTCCGAATATTGCTGAAATTTACGTGAAGTTGAAGACACTGGATAAACGTGATCGTTCTGTGTTTGCCATAGTGGATGATATGAAAAAGGATATTGAAACATCTGCAACTAAAGCTAATCAATCAGCGGAAGTGAATATTAATTTACAATCTGCCACTGGAACAGCACCACAAACATTAGTCTTTAGCATTCAAGATTCAAATAAAGAACGATTAAACCGATCAGTCGATAAAATTTATAATTCTTTAAAAGATTTGAAAGATGTCACAGAATTGTCAACTGATTTAACGAATAAGGTTGATGAAATTCAAATTGAGATTGATCGTGAGAAAGCATTTGAGGCAGGATTCGTTCCAGCCCAAATTGCCATGATGGTGAATGATGCAACACGAGGGGTTCTTACAACTCAAATGATCAATGAACAATCCAACGTACAGGATGTATATGTTCAATATGATAAAGATGTCACCAAAAATTTGGATAAATTAAAACAAATTTTATTAAAAAAACCAGATGGTTCCTATATCGCTCTTGACAAAATAGCAAAAGTTGAAGTGAAGGAAGGACCCGTTACGATTAATCGTATTAACCAAGAAGATGCTGTTCAATTTACATTGAAGTATAAATCGACTACCAACTTAGGGGATATCTCGAAAAAAGTGGATGAAAAAATGACAGATTTAAATTTACCTGATGAAACAACTATTTCATTTGGTGGAGAAAGGGAAATGCTTGAAAACTCTGTTAACGATATGATCATGGCTATTCTTTTGGCCATTGTATTGATTTATATCGTGATGGCTGCTCAATATGAATCATTTAAATACCCATTTGTCATTATGTTCTCGGTGCCTTTAATGGTGATTGGGGTAGCCATTGCCTTGACGATCACGAGAACACCTATTAGTATTACAGCAGTGATTGGAATATTAATCCTGGCGGGAATTGTTGTAAATAATGGAATCGTCATTGTGGATTATATCAACCAACGGAAAAAATCAGGTTTAAGTAGTTTTGAAGCCATTGTTGAATCAGTGAAAGATCGGGCAAGACCTATTTTGATGACGGCTTTAACGACCATTTTAGGTCTAGTACCGATAGCACTTGGAATTGGTGAAGGGACCGAATTAAATCAGCCAATGGGAATTACTGTAATCGGTGGATTAATTAGTAGTACATTTTTAACTTTGTATATTGTTCCGATCATTTATAGTTTTTTTGATAAAGAAACTCGAAGAATGAACAAAAGAAAAAAAACAAGACGGTAAAAATAATGGTTTACAAATGAAACGCTTTTCGCTATACTATGAATAACAAATTAATACCCGACTTTCACAGTCAAAGGGGAGTAGCGTTAGGCTAATGCCTAAAACAAAGTCGTCAATTCATGAGATTCTTCTCATCGGCTTTGTTGACATGATCTCATGTTCAGCAAGACCTTTGCCGGTACAAGGCAAAGGTCTTTTTTGTTGTTTTTTACCGGCTTTACAACAAGAGTTATTAGAAAAGATAAAGATATTAGGGAGGAGATCGCTTGTGGATTTTTCAATCTTATTAGAGTATGGTTGGGTCTTATTAATTTTAATTGGGCTAGAGGGAATACTAGCCGCAGATAATGCTGTCGTAATGGCAGTTATGGTAAAGCACTTACCAAAGGAAAAGCAGAAAAAAGCCTTGTTTTATGGATTATTTGGAGCATTTATTTTCCGCTTTGTAGCTTTATTTCTCATTTCCTTTCTAGTTAATGTATGGCAAGTGCAGGCAATTGGTGCATTGTATTTGTTCTTTATTACGTTGAATCATTTTTATAAAAGATGGAAAGGCGGAGAAGGAGAACATAAAGAACATAAGGAACTGAAAGGTTCGTCATTTTGGATGACCGTATTAAAAGTAGAAGTGGCGGATATTGCCTTTGCAATTGACTCCATGTTAGCAGCGGTTGCTTTAGCTGTAACATTGAGCCCGACAGGATGGTTCCATATAGGTGGTATTGACGGAGGTCAATTTTTAGTGATGTTCCTTGGTGGGATTATAGGTCTTATCATCATGAGATTTGCGGCAACATGGTTTGTTCGAGTGTTGCAGAAATATCCGACACTGGAGTCAGCTGCCTTTATGATTGTTGGCTGGGTTGGCGTGAAATTGGCGGTATTTACCCTCGCACATCCAGAAGTACAAATATTAAATGAGCATTTTCCAGAAACATTTGCTTGGAAAATCACCTTCTGGGTCGTATTAATCGCTATTGCACTTGGTGGGTATTTCTTTTCGAAAAAAAGAGCACAAACTAGTGAAAGTTATTAATGATATTAAAGACTTCTTTTAAGGCATTCTTCCCTCAAGGAGGTCTTTTCTTTTTGGACAAGTTTGAATGCATTACGATAAATAAGGAAATAGGGCAGTCTACCTATATGACTGCCTCAAATTAGTTTCCTTTTTCAAAAAATTTTATTTGAAAGGATCTTGTCCATTTAATTGTGCTTGTGCTTGTTGTACGAGTCGTTTTGTTATTTCACCACCGACTGAACCGTTCGCACGTGCAGCAGTACTTGATCCCAGTTGTACTCCAAATTCTTGGGCAATCTCATATTTTACAGAGTCTAAATATTGTTCAATCCCTGGGACTAATAATTTATTTCGGCTATTTGCCATGTTGATCACTCCTAGTATTTTTTAATTCCCACCCCTAATGTGAAAACCCACTGAATGAGATTTCATTTGATCCCGCCTTAACGGGCAGTAAAACCCCCCACTGAGAGAAGTTTCACTTTATTAATGAATATGGTTATTTTTCGCTAATAAAGGACGATTCATAACTGGAAAAGCTTGTTCAATCATGTTAGACATAATGAAAAAAATTGACCTTTAAAATTAGTAGGATTTTCTTTATCATAGAATGGGACGACAAATGGAAAGGGAATAGGAATCATTATGCAGAAAAATATACGTAAACATATGAAAAAATTGGTTCCAGCACAGGTTTTCGTAAGTTATTATTTAATCGCGATTACAGTTTCTACACTGTTGCTAAGCCTCCCTGTGGCCTTAAAACCAGGAGTAGAGTGGACTTTTATCGATGCTTTATTTACTGCAGTAAGTGCTGTTAGTGTAACGGGTTTATCAACGATCTCGATTGTAGATACATTTTCGACAACAGGAATTTTTCTACTCATGTTTGTATTGCAGTTTGGTGGAGTGGGGATTATGACGCTTGGCACCGTTTTTTGGATGATTATGGGGAAGAAAATTGGATTAAAAGAACGTAGATTAATTATGCTTGATCAAAATCAAACTTCCTTATCAGGACTTGTTCAATTATTATTGAAAATTTTTAGGATTGTAATTACGATCGAACTGATCGGAGCTGTTGTATTAGGGATTTATTACTTAAATTACTATCCTGTTTGGTATGAGGCTTTTTTACATGGACTTTTTAGTTCTGTAAGTGCCACAACAAATGCTGGGTTTGATATAACGGGAAATTCATTGATTGATTTTGCTGATGATTATTTTGTTCAGTTCATTACCATGCTATTAATTATTGCTGGGGCTATTGGTTTTCCAGTATTGGTGGAAACAAAAGAATATATTTTTCACCGAAATGATCATCAAAAATTTTATTTTTCACTTTACACGAAAATCACGACATTATTTTTTGGCATTTTATTAGTAGTTGGAGCGATTCTGATCTTTCTAATTGAAAATCAGTTATTTTTCCTAGATAAAACATGGCATGAGGCATTATTTTATTCATTGTTTCAATCGGTTACAGTAAGAAGTGCGGGGTTAGCAACGGTTGATCCGAATGTATTCTCTACACCGACATTACTTGTTATGAGTGTATTAATGTTTATCGGTGCCTCACCAAGTTCGGTTGGAGGAGGGATTCGGACAACTACTTTTGCATTGAATATGTTATTTGTCATGAACTTTGCAAGAGGACGTCGGGATATAAAAATTTTCAAAAGAGAAATTCATGAAATTGATATTATGCGTTCTATTGCGGTAACAATTATGGCCGTCTCCATCTTTTTGACTGCTACTCTAATTTTATTAGTGACAGAAGATCACGAATTGATTGAGATTATTTTCGAAGTCGCTTCTGCTTTTGGTACATGTGGTTTATCTTTGGGAATTACCGATGAATTAACAGTTGTTGGAAAGCTTGTGCTGATCGTTTTAATGTTTATCGGTCGTGTCGGTATTCTTTCCTTCTTATTTATGATTGGGGGCAGAGAAAAGGTTTCTAAATATCATTATCCAAAAGAACGAGTGAGTATCGGATAACGAAAGCAAAGCTTTAAGGGGCATAATTTTTTCATTAATAGCCATGATAAGACTATCCTTTATGAAGGAGGAGTCATCATGGCGAAGAGAAAAGCGGAACATCATGCGGTGGAAAAATACAGCAAAACACCTAAGAAAAATATTCAAGAAAGTGAGTTTTCAGCTGAATTCACACATGGTGAAAATAATGCGAAGCATGGTAATCGTAATTCCAAACAAGGCAGAAAAGGACGAGCATAATGAGGGAGAAAAAACAAGATCAAGAAGAATATGGAATGGAATTTGGCGATGTAAACACTGCAAAGCTTTATGAGGTTACATTGAAAAATCAAACAAAATATAAGAAAAAGGATAAAGATTGTAAATGATGTTTGGGAACAGAATTCTAAATTCATGATAACCTGTAATATATAAGGACTGTTCACCTTAAAAATAAGCCTGAGAAATGGAAGTTCCCCCATTTCCCAGGCTTTTATCCTACCTTCACATAGCTAAAATGCTATATAGTTTTCTAGTTCATCAGGCACGAAGAAAGCGACTGGATTCCCAGTAGAAATTTCATAATAGACTAATACATAACTTGGTTGGCATACTATTTTCCGATTGGTCAAGTAAGTATGAATGTCAAATGGAAATTTCTCTATGACGGTGTGCTTAAATAACTCTTTTTCCGAAAATTTTAATGTTGCAAATGATTCTCCCAGTGATTCAGGACGGTGTAATATTTGCTTATACATCATGCTTCGTTCTTTTTTACTTAATGTCGGTTCCCACCATGTTTTGCGTGGTTTATACCGATGCTTCATTAAATAATCGTATTTTAATAGACCTTTAATAATAGGGAGATTCTCGGATCCCTTTGTTTCAATGTAATGTAATAGACGTTTAAATAGATCCTCCATTTGGTGACCAATTTTAGACCATCCTTGACCTTCCCAATAAGTTCCAAAAGATTGGAAGAAATCAAATGGGGTATCGAACTCATCACTTACTAAATATTCAATAGTTTGATCCATGCGATGATCATTCCAATATTTTTCTAATACATCTTCCACTTGTTTAATTTTAATAATGTCTTCAAAGGATAGGACGTTGTTTTGTAGTATCTCATATGGTGAATGATCCATATAAATGTAATCGTGTTCTCTAGCACGGATGCGAAGACCTGTACCTCGAAGCATTTTTAAAAAGCCAAGCTGTAATTCTTCAGGTCTTAATGCAAACACATCATTAAATGTCTTACGAAAAGAATGATAATCTTCCTCGGGCAAACCTGCAATTAAATCTAAATGCTGATCGATTTTCTTTCCTTCCTTCACCATATTGACGGTTCGAGTTAATTTCTTGAAATTTTGTTTACGCATAACTAATTCATTCGTCAAATCATTTGTTGATTGTACTCCAATTTCGAAACGAAACAATCCGGGTGGGGCTTCTCTATTCAAAAAGTCGATCACTTCTGGACGCATAATATCGGCTGTTATTTCAAATTGAAAGACCGTCCCAGGTAAATGCTCATCAATTAAAAATTGGAATATATCCATCGCATAGCTACGGCTTATATTAAAAGTTCTATCAACAAATTTAATCGTTTTTGCCCCGTGCTTCATTAAAAAGCGAATATCCTCTTTAATTTTTTCACGGTTAAAGTAACGGACACCAACCTCAATAGAAGATAGACAAAATTGGCAACTGAAAGGACAGCCACGACTTGTTTCTATATATGTCACTCTTTTAGAAAGCTGGGATAAATCTTCTTCAAAACGGAAAGGTGAAGGCATTTCCCGCAAATCAAGTTTATTCCTTTGCGGATTAATTTGCGTTTGTCCATTTTTCATGTAGCCGATTCCAGAAATTTGTTCAAACTTTTGTTCTCCACTTAATTCATCTAATAATTGTTTAAATGTTTGCTCTCCTTCGCCAATGACAATGAAATCAATTTCTGGAATTTTTTTAAGCCAATCGGGAACATCATATGTCACCTCAGGCCCACCTAATATTATGACCACATTAGGCATGATCTTTCGAAGCATTTGAATGACCTTTATTGTTTCTTCTATATTCCATATGTAACAGCTGAAGCCAATCACATCAGGCTTTTTTTGATAAAGATCTGTCACAATATTGATCACTGGGTCTTTAATCGTATATTCAGTTATCAATAGTTTATAATCTGGTTCTGCATACGCTTTTAAATAGCGGATCGCTAAGTTCGTATGAATAAATTTAGCATTTAGCGTACTAACAACCACGTTCATGTATATAATCTCCTTTTATATTAATCCCTCTTATCTTATCATCTGGATTTACAGGGAATCGTCTATTATCATATAGATGGATTCATTTTCCTGTAACATTATTTTCGAACTATTACGTTGTACAAAGGGGGTTCTATATAGTATTTTTCACTCTTTTGTTAGAAATATCAAGAAAACAGCGAGTTCCAATTCTTAACACATAAAAAAGGGGTAAGAAATATACCCCTTTATGCAGGAATTTAATCATTTTTTTCGAATTATATCAAAATATGTGGAAAAATTGAAAGGATTTTAACTCTCAATATAATGTAACTTTTTCCTTATCTGATGAAAACATCTCTTTAATTTACCTAATCTTAATTCAATAACGGGTTGTGCAATGGTCGTCATGAATTTACTAGATAAAAATACCGTGATAAGGAGGGATACAATTAATAATAAAACAATGGATTCGAATGAATCTTTAATTTCACTTTCTCTAAAGGCTTTGATGAAAAAGCCGTGTAATAAATATACGTATAATGTATTTTTCCCCCAATTTGTAAAGAAAAACTGCTTTTTCGGTACAAATGTAAAGAAACATGCGATCATCATCAAATTCAAAATGTATAGTCCGGCTCTTATTAGGATTCCGAGTAAATTGCTCGTATCAAATTCATTATAAGGCATTGAGCCTAGTAACCATTTTTCGTTCGCTTCTGGTATAAAGTAAATAGTTGAAGACAAACAAAGTATAAAACAAAAGTTTAGAAACCGAACTTTGTTTGAAAATAATCGAGTGAAATGTTTTTTCTTCAAATAATAACCTAGTAAAAAGAATGGAAAAAATACAAAAGTACGAGAAAAACTTAGAAAGTCAAGTGGGACATTCAAACACCCAACAGCTAATCCCAATAAAAATGCAAGTAATAATGAAACGGCTGGCCGTAAGTTTAAAAGTTTCACAAATAATATGAGCAGAATATTCCAGAAGAATAAACTGAGTAAAAACCAAAGGGACCAGTTAGGGATCAATGGTTCAAGCTCTAACGAATTTTGATCGTATAGAAAATAGTAATAGATCGTATAGGTTATTTGGAATAAAAAGTAAGGAAGTAATAATTTTTTTAATAGCTTCATTACATATCCTTTTTTGTGAAAATTTTTGGCGAAAAATCCTGACATTAAAATAAAGGCAGGCATATGAAACATATAAATAGTTGTATAAATTGTGAAAAAAATGGAATCGTCATGTATATATGACTGGATTAGATGTCCAAACACCACGAAAAAAATCAAAATAAACTTTGCATTATCAAAATAAAAATTACGTTTTGTCATTCTTATCACCTTTTTAGAACAGGGGTTGAGCATTTTTTTATGAAATAGGTTCATAAATGGAGCCTATATTCAGAAAGCGATCTCATGTGGCTTCGCTCATAACCACCTATAGTTTTGACTATACAACTGATCCATTGACTTTCAATAAAGGTTTAGGAGGATTCCTCATGTTCATTTTTTCTCCCGCCTTAACGGACAGTAAAACCTCCACCGCAAATGATGAAGAACCAAAGAAGATAGTGAAGGATAACTGCCCAGCAAGGTCCGACAACGAAAAGGATGTGACTTGCCAGCCAATGCCACAAGACATGGTGTACTATAGAGCGGCAAGTTCAACTAACATTCAGTGGGGGATGGAGCCCCCACTAAATGAAGTTTTACTTTATGCTTTCAATCATGTTACCCGTTTGCTTCCTCGTTAAAACTGGTATTTTTATAGTAGATTCATACTTACGTTCAGTGGGGGATTAACAAAGCCCCCACTAATTGAAGGTCATTTCATCAAAATTCAGATAAAGGAACTTTACTATTATACACAATTCCATAGAAAAGAAAAAATCATTTTAGGAGGAGAAAGAGTGTTTAGAAGTTGCCAATGTACTTGCGGATCAGCGGTTTTTCATGATGACCAAGGAAAACTTGTACAATTATTACCAAAAATAATAGAAGGATCAAGTGAGGCAATAGTAGTAAAAGATTTTCAGTCAAATATCGTCCTGGCTAATAAGGCAGCAGAAACTTTTACACTCTACAATGAAGAAGAATTAAATTCAATGAAGTGGAATGATTTATTTCCATCCATACAAGCAGCTACATTCGACTGCTTAGAAGTTCGCCCTCATTTCAAAGGGGAGATGTTTATGAAGTTAAAGGACAGGAGTTGTAAATATGTTCATTTGACCATTCATCGCGAGGTCGAAATGAAGTTAGATATTTGTTATATAAATGAAGTGGTGGAAAAGAAGGAAATAAGTGAAAACCAACTATTTGCGACATTTAATATTAAAGATATTTTCCAGCATATAACAGACGGGGTTATTTTATTTGATCAAGATGGAATGATTTTGTATGTAAATCCTGCCTTTTCCAACATTGTGAATATGGATATAAAGGAAATAGAATCATCCCCCATTCAATCGTTAATCCCTAATGAATTTCACCATGAATTTAAACGGTTTGCAAAATTGTTCCGCAAAGGAGGGAGGCTATGTGGGGAAATCCCCATTGCTCAAAATGACAGCTATATTGTGGCTGAATTTACTTTAAGTCGGAATGTTCAAGATGGAATCAATATGGTGATTCTTAAAGATATTACATTACAACGTCAAATGAAAATGAATTTAGAAAAAAGCGAGAAAATGTTCGAGGCCCTATTTAATGAGGCGATTGATGGAATTGTATTTTGGGATAAGGATGGTCACGCGATCAAAGCGAATGATTCTGCCTTAAAGATTTTTGAATGTACAATGGAGGAGCTAATAAATAAAAAAATTTCTGATTTTATTTTAAATAAACAGGATCAAAAATTTATAGATACCACCCATAAATTAAATGAAAATGGGGAGGTAAGGGAGGACCTTCACTTTCTAATGCCAAATGGCCAAAAAAAGCATCTTGAATTTACAATAAAACTCCATTCTGAAGACGGCTATAGTATTAGTATATTCAGAAATATAAGTGAACGATATGAAATCGAACGTCAGTTAAGAAAGAGTGAGAAAAGATTTCGGAAAGTATTTAAAGGGACGGTTGATGGGATGATTTTGTGGAATCAAAACTACAAAATTGTCGATGTGAATCCCTCTGTCTGTAAAATATTAAAATGGACAAGAGAACAGCTAATTGGACGTGATATTCGAGTGTTTGAACGAATTAGTCATAATGAGGAAGTGATGATGCATTGGAAAAAGACAGCAGAAGAGGGGAAAGGAAATTCGATTGTTTCTGTCAAGAGGAATGATCGGAACTATTATTTTGAAGTGTCAACCAAAATGCATATTAATTCGCAACTTCATTTAACGATTATTCGTGATTTGACAGAAGAAATAGAAATTCAAGAGAAATTAAAGAAATCGGATACATTAAATATTGTTGGGGAATTAGCTGCTGGAATAGCTCATGAAATACGGAATCCGATGACCGCATTAAAAGGATTTATCCAACTTCTAGAAAGTGATTTGGAAGACGAGTATGGGATGTACTTTAATGTAATTACGACGGAATTAAGTCGAATTGAATCCATAATTACTGAGTTTTTAATCTTGGCAAAACCTCAAGCTATTCAGTATAAAAAGGCTAATATAACGAAAATTCTGCAGGAAACGATTGAATTATTAAACGCTCAAGCAACGATGCATAATGTGCTACTGAAGCTTAAAGCTGAGGTTGATTTACCGGAAATTTATGCAGAAGGAAATCAATTAAAACAAGTTTTTATTAATATTATTAAAAATGCCATTGAGGCGATGCCAAAAGGTGGACATATTTATGTGAAAGTAAATCAAAAAGATCAGAAATATATCTCCATCTCGATTATCGATGAGGGCATAGGAATGTCCGATGAAAAATTAAATCGCTTGGGAGAACCATTTTATACAACGAAAGACCGTGGGACTGGCTTAGGCCTAATGGTTAGTTTTAAAATAATTAAAGAACATAATGGAATTGTCAATGTTGAAAGTGAAGTGGGGAAGGGAACGGCCTTTCACATATTATTACCTCAACATTTATCATAGAGAGGAGAGACTGCGTTGACTCAATATTTTCTAACTTTCCATTGCATACTAGGACCCCTTTCCATTGTTGCGAATGATTCCTCTATTACTTCCATCGAATTCGAAGTAATAGAGGAAAAAGAAGATTGCCTATTTCAACCTGATCATCCAATATTGCAACAGGCAGAGAGAGAATTGCTAGAATATTTTCAAGGGGAGCGAAAACTATTTTCAGTTCCAATTTTTTACGAAGGTACTGTTTTCCAACGGGCGGTCTGGGAAGCATTACTTCAAATTCCTTACGGGGAGACATGCTCTTATCAAGATATCGCCGAAAAGATTGGAAAGCCAAAAGCAGTGCGCGCGGTTGGACAGGCCAATAAAGCGAATGCTATTCCAATCATCATCCCGTGCCATCGAGTGATTGGAAAGAATAAAAAGCTAACAGGGTATGCAGGGAAACAAATCGATAAAAAGGAAAGTTTGCTTAAAATCGAAAAGGCCTTTGAAGAAATAAAGTTGTAAAATTTGAAAAAAAGACCAAGTAAAAATTCTTTGGCTTTTTTGTCTTAATCATTTTACATGTCTTTAAACGTTCCCATTTACATATGAATGCTTTCATGACATTTTATTTCCCATTTTAACCAAAATAACTATATGACCTTATAATAGCATTAAAATACCCATAATATTCCAATAAGTTAAAAAACAGTTTGTCGAAAGATGATAATCTTTTAAAGGTTATGTCTAGTTTTGCGAAGCTATTTACTTTATTCAGAAAACTTGCGATAATTCAACGGTATCATAAAAAAAGAAAAGTTTTGGGGGAAGTTTAGAGTGAAATATTCAATTGATGAAAAACAAGAGCTCTTAGAGAAAATTCAAACAAAGCGAGAGGAAATGACGTATTATGGACAAAGATTAGGGCTCGGCGCTAGCGAAACCATTCGATGCAGCCAAGAATTAGATCAACTATTAAACAAGTATCAAGCGATGCAACAGTCATTTTTTCGTTTTGTAAAAAGAAATGGGGAAAGTAGGGTCATGTCATTCGTTATTATGGAAAGGAAGGTTCTTACAGAATCAGGGAAATAATATAAGATCATTTGGTTGTTGTTGAAATGGTATATTTTTAAAAATGCACATTATATGATCTATCTAATGAACTTGCCCCGACTGAATAGTCAATCATAAATGATGTGTGGTCTATTAATTTACCGTCTTTATCGCTATTTTTCATTAAGGTGGTCTCAAATATGTAAAGCAGTCAACTTCTTGGAAAAGAGAAGTGACTGCTTGCTGTTTCATTTGCTTTTTACATCTTGTACCTAGCCTAAAGGTAAAATAAGTGTCACCATTGTTCCTTCGTTTACTTTACTTTTCAATTTTATTTCTCCGTTAAATGCTTCAATAATTCGTTTACATACGACTAACCCCAGTCCTGTTCCACTTTCTTTGGAAGTGAAAAACGGAAGAAAAATATTTGCTAAATCCTCTTCGGAAATACCTGGACCATTATCAATTAAATAAATATGGCAAAAATGATCGTTGAATTCCACTGAAAGTTCCAATGTTCCTTCAGAAGCCATCGCTTCGAAAGCATTTTTGGCTAAATTCAAAATCACTTGCTTCATTTGATCCTTACAACATTTGATATAAAGAGGATTTTCCGTTAAATGGACTTTATACTGAACATTATACAAATTAGCTTCCGAATAAATAAGTGGATTTAAATCCTTAATAATTTCGTTAATATCAATGGATTGCATTTTTTGGACAGTGGGCTTTCCAAGGATTAGGAATTCACTTACAATTTGATTAATTCTCGCGATTTCTTTATCAATAACTGAGAAATAAAATTGGTCTGATTCATCCGTATACTTTTCATTTAATAGTTGGACGAGACCTTTAATCCCTGTTAATGGATTGCGAATTTCGTGGGCCGTACTAGCAGCGAGCGTCCCGATTAATTCTAGTTTTTGCGCTTCATTTTGCATTCGTTCCATGATTGTTTGTTTTTTTAACATTCGATATTTAAAAAACAAATATAGAAAATGAAGCAGAACAAAAGTAATAATAGAAAATATGAACGTTTGTTTTATCACATTCTCATAAATCGTATAATCTTTTTTTAATACGATATTCCACGGAAGTCGATCTAATGGGTAGACGACAGAATCATCATTTTGGGTGATTGAATCACCATTCACAGTAAATATAGGAATTTCTTTTGCATTTACAAATGTAACGGTTTGCTCAGGTGTTAATAGTTTCATAATGTTTTGTATGTAGTCAATCCGTATATGAGAGACTAGAACAGCTTTTACATCTGTTTCATTTAGAATCGGTGTCGCCACAGCTAAAACACTTTGACCATTTACCAACTTCTCTTGCTGTTCGGAAACAACCGTTTGTTTTGTTAACATCACTTCTTTAAAGTATTGCATATTTTTTAAATTATATTGTTTAAGGAGATCATTTGTGCCAGTAATGATGTTCCCATTTTGATCTAATAAGTAAATCCCACCGTATCTAGGGTCTTTATCAATTGTCTTTATTAAAGTGGCTTTTATGCTATTCAACTGGCCTAACATCGGTTCAAAACTAACAGCCAAAATATTATTGCTTATCATTGTTTCCCCGATAAATTGATCCATTTGTTTTTTATGAATGGATGCAACCCATTCCAAATGGCGATCGGTCTCAGCTTTTTCTCTTTCTTTTAAAAAGTTAAAAAAGACGAGGACGGAAATAATAGTAGGAATAATGACTATTAGAAAATAAACACATATTTGTTTTTGTTTCGACATAACCAACGTCCTATCTTTATATTCATATGAATCATTATATCAAAAACTGTCGAAAAATGAGAGGATGAACCATGAAATAAAATAATTGGACATTGAAAAAAAGATTGATGACCCACTTTTTAAATTCAGAGGATTTTAGGATATATACTATCCAAAAGAATAAACTAGTAAAAACGGGGAGAAGGAGAATGAATCGTTCATTGTTTTATCAGGTTGAAACCTATAATATAATGAATAGAAATGAGGAAACTAGATAAGAAGGTAGAATATTAATGGTAAAAAGAAATGAAATAAAGCAATCTTTAAAATTATTTATTGTTTTGTCCAGAGCCTATAAAGCAATTAGTGAGGATGTGAATGAATTTATTCAAGAGCAAGGGTTAAATCCGACAGAATTTGCTGTTTTAGAATTGTTATTTCATAAAGGGCCTCAGCCTCTACAACAAATAGGGAATAAAATATTATTAGCATCAGGAAGCATTACCTATGTGGTGGATAAGCTAGAAAAGAAAAAATTATTAAAGAGGGTATCATGTCCGAAGGATCGACGTGTGACCTATGCCGAAATTTCTGAAGAAGGGAAGAATTTTATTGAGGATATTTTTCCACAACATGAAAGGAATATTCATCAATTAATGAATGTATTGTCGAATGAGGAGAAGGATGAAGTCATTCGGTTATTAAAGAAACTAGGGTTATCAATTAAAAATTTATCTTATTAACACTTCCTAATGATATGGGGGTGTTTTTTCTGAATTCACTCATAAAGAAATTTCGAGGCTTGATTCTATTTAGAACGATAAAAAGGATATAATTGGATCCATGAAGAATATTATTTTACTATAAGATGAAATATGAATTTTACAGGGATAGGTGATTGAATTGAAATTTCATGAATATCAGTATAAACGTCCGAATATAGCGGAAATTGATAAAGAAATGACGGAATTGCTTACAGCCTTTCAGAAGGCTTCTTCAGCCGAGGAGCAAAACGAGTTGATGAAAAAAATAAATATTATTCGCAATGATGTCAGTACGATGATGAATATTTGTCTGATTCGTCACACCATTGATACATATGATGAGTATTACAAACAAGAACAAGATTATATGGATGAATTAGCCCCTAAAATGGATGGAATTACAGCTGACTTTTACCAATGCTTAGTTACCTCTCCATATCGTGAGGAATTAGAAGAGAAATGGGGAAAGCAGCTTTTTTTATTAGCCGAAATGCAGTTGAAAACCTTCTCAAAAGAAATCGTCCCCTTATTAGAAAAAGAAAATAAACTATCATCACAATATACGAAATTAGTGGCTTCCGCCAAAATTCATTTTGAAGGCGAAGAAAGAAATCTTGCCCAAATGGAGCCATTTGCGGAATCTCATGATCGTACTTTTAGGAAGCAGGCAACAGAAGCACGCTTTCAATTTTTCGCGGATCATGAGGAGGAATTCGATTCCATTTATGATGAATTAGTAAGAGTCCGAACAGAAATAGCAAAAAAATTGGGGTACCAAAATTTTGTTGAGTTAGGTTATTTAAGAATGTCGCGTGTTGATTATAATGCTGAGATGGTGAAAACATTTCGAAACCAAGTGAAGGAATATATTGTTCCAATAGCGACTGAACTAAGAAACCGACAAAAGCAACGGATCGGAGTGGAGGACCTTAAATTCTATGATGAATCATTTGAATTTTCATCAGGAAATGCTGTACCAAAAGGTTCACCACAATGGATTATCAAAAATGGTGAGAAAATGTATACGGAATTGTCGAGCGAAACGGGTGAGTTTTTTCGCTATATGGTCGAAAGGGACTTGATGGACTTAGTTGCAAAAAAGGGCAAGGCCGGCGGCGGATATTGTACCTTAATTGAAAATGAACAATCTCCGTTTATCTTTTCGAATTTTAATGGAACTTCCGGGGATATTGATGTGTTAACACATGAGGCAGGACACGCATTCCAAGTGTATAGAAGCAGACATTTTGAGATTCCAGAATACTACTGGCCTACATATGAAGCCTGTGAAATTCATTCGATGAGTATGGAGTTCTTTACATGGCCATGGATGGAATTGTTTTTTCAAGAAGACGCTAAAAAATATAAATTCTCACATTTAAGTGGGGCGATATTATTTTTACCATATGGAGTGGCGGTTGATGAGTTTCAACATTTTGTATATGAACATCCTGAGGCAACACCTGCAGAGCGTAAACAAGCGTGGAAAGACTTGGAGAAAGTGTATTTACCACATCGTGATTATGATGGATTCGATTACTTGGAAAGAGGTGGCTTCTGGCAAAAACAGGGGCATATTTACAATGATCCCTTTTATTATATTGATTATACACTTGCTCAAGTCTGCGCCCTGCAATTTTGGAAACGGTCGTTAGAGAATCGAAAAGAGGCATGGAAGGATTATGTTCGTATTTGTGAAATAGGTGGTAGTCTTTCTTTTACTGAAATTGTAAAAAAGGCTCATTTAATTTCTCCTTTTGAGGAGGGGTGTGTCAAAACGGTTATGGAACCTATAAGAAAATGGTTAGGAAATGTGGAGGATGGCTCATTGTAATAGTGAGTGGGCCTTTAACAATAAGAAAGAGAGGGCGATTTAATTTTGCCCTCCCTTTAAAATATTAGGCTTTTTCAATGTGAATGTCGTCATGGACGAGAATGGCCTTTAAATGCTTTGTTTCAGGATGATCGAGAATATAATCAGCCATTTCATCCTCAAGTTTTTCTTGGATCACTCGACGTAGCGGACGGGCACCGAATGTTGGATGGTAGCCAAGTTCAACTAGTCGATCTTTTACATTTTCGGGTACATCCAATTGCATTTCTTGTTCTTTTAGTGTTGTGTTTAACTCCGAAAGCATTAGGTTAACAATTTGCTTCAAATGTTCCTTATCAAGTGATTTGAATTCGATAATATTGTCAAAGCGGTTTAGAAATTCTGGTTTAAAGAAGCTACCTAATGAGTCTAAAACGGAAGACTCTTTAAGGGCTTCGTTATTTTCAAACCCAATCGCTGCTGATTCTTTTGTGTGAACTGAAGCATTACTTGTCATAATGATGACCGCATCTTTAAAGCTAACGGTTCTTCCTTGACTGTCAGTTAGGCGACCATCTTCTAGAATTTGTAGAAACATATGCTGAACATCTGGATGTGCTTTCTCGATTTCATCTAGTAAGATAATGCTATATGGGTTTCGTCTTACTTTTTCAGTTAATTGACCGGCTTCATCATGTCCAATATATCCTGGAGGTGAACCGATTAATTTCGAAACACTATGTTTCTCCATATATTCACTCATATCGAGACGTATCATCGCATCTTTTGAGCCGAATAATTCTTCAGCCAATGTTTTTGATAATTCTGTTTTCCCTACGCCAGTTGGACCGACAAATAGGAAAGATCCAATTGGTCGTTGTTTTGATTTTAATCCCGCACGGCTACGGCGAATGGCTTTGGCTACCTTTTTAACGGCTTCCGGTTGACCAATTACTTTTTTCGCTAAGTTTTCTTCTAAATGTTTCATTTTTAATTGTTCATCTTGTTGAAGTTTTCCAACCGGAATTCCAGTTTTCGTTTCAATTATTTCTTGAATATGCTCGACTGTTACAACTGGCCGATTTTCTTCATCATCTTGATGGTTTAAACGTTTTTCTAGTCGTGCCTCTTCATCTCTTAATTTGGCAGCTTTTTCATAGTTTTCTTTGCTTAGTGCCTCGCTTTTTTCCTTCTCTATGGCAGTAAGGCGCGCTTGAATTTCATCTTTGTCTTGTGTATCAATGTTTAAATTTAATTTGGAACCAGCTTCATCCATTAGGTCAATCGCCTTATCTGGCAAGAAACGGTCCTGAATATAACGATGTGATAAATTTACACAGGCGGTTAACGCTTTATCAGTAAATTGAACTTGGTGGAAATCCTCGTAACGTTTACGTAATCCCTGAATAATTTCCATTGTTTCTTCAAGAGATGGTTCATTTACTTGAACAGGTTGGAATCGGCGTTCAAGTGCGGCATCTTTTTCAATTTGACGATATTCTTTTAATGTTGTTGCACCGATTACTTGTAATTCCCCACGGGCTAATGCTGGTTTTAGAATATTGCCTGCATCCATTGAGCCTTCCGCAGAACCTGCTCCGACTAATAGATGAATTTCATCGATAAATAGTAAAATGTTTTTGTGACTTTGAAGTTCGGAAATAAGTTGCTTCATTCTTTCTTCAAATTGACCACGAATTCCTGTATTAGCCACTAATGAAGCGACGTCTAATAAATAAACCTCTTTGTTTTTTAGTTTTGAAGGTACTTCACCTTCTGAAATTTTTAATGCTAATCCTTCTGCAATGGCCGTTTTCCCAACACCAGGCTCCCCGATTAAAACAGGATTATTTTTGTTTCTACGGTTTAAAATCTCTACCACACGTTTAATTTCTTCATCTCTTCCAATCACAGGGTCAATTAAACCTGCTTTAGCCATTTGGCTTAAATTTCGACCATATCCGTCTAAAAATCCATTTCCACCCTTAGATGGTTTGGCTTGTGATGGAGTAGTAGACGGATCCATAGAGTTTGAAGGGAATGAAAAACCTCCAAAACCTTTGAACAATTCATCCATTGGAAATCCTTCAAATTGATGAAAATTCATAGCGGCACCTCCTGAGTTTAAACCTAATTTTTGTCTTTCTTGTTTATAGCAGTTTGTGCAAAGATGATAGTTTTTCTTTTGACCATTTAACTGTATATGGAATTCAATATTTGCTTGATTTTGTTTGCATTTTTGACAAATCAATTTTCATTCCCCCATCTTTAATTTTTTATAAAAAAGCAGCTTGACTTTGACTAACTTTGACCAATGAAAGAGATTGAATGAAATTTTACATTTGCTAAACCCTTTTCCCCCCATATCTCGTTTTTAGAAACAAGATGGTAAGTTTTATTTTGACTTTGACTATCTTTGACCTTATACGTATATTATAGTTTGACCTTTCTTGACTTTCAAGTCTTTTTTCAAAAAAAGTAGATTTTTTTTACAACAAGACAGGTGTTTTGATTCTAAAAAGATTGCTTGTACATATAGTGGAGTAAGAGCTTTGAAGTGGGGGATTGAATTGAAAAAAATTTACGGTGCCTTCCAAATTGCAGCTGTTTATATAGGAACAGTGGTCGGAGCGGGATTTGCTACAGGAAAGGAAATAGTCGAGTTTTTCTCCCGTTTCGGCTTAATTGGTTTTTTTACTATTCTTATTAGTGGCTATCTATTTATTGTATTAGGTTGTAAATTGATGGAAAAGGCCATTGATTTAAAAGCGAAATCCTATGAAGAGTTAAATGATTATTTATTTGGCCCAGTATTGGGGAAGGCGATGAGTTTGATCATGATGGTTATGTTGATCGGTGTTTGTGGGGTTATGCTAGCTGGTGCGGGGGCGGTGTTTGAAGAACAATTAATGTTGACAAAGCAGATGGGAATTTTTATTACGATTGCCCTTAGTTTCATTATTATGATGGTGGGAACAAAAGGGTTGTTTGCTGTCAATACGTTTGTCGTTCCTTTAATGATCACATTCAATTTAATTGTCATGAGTTATTCTATTACGGATTCACAATTTTTTGTTAACTTCATGCATATCCCAGTCATTACGGATGGGTGGAATTCGGTCGTAGCACCATTTACATATACGGCTTTAAATTTAGCTCTCGCACAGGCAGTTTTAGTTCCCGTTGCCACAGAGGTCAATGACCGAGAAATGGTAAGATGGGGAGGGATCATCGGTGGTTTTTTTTTAACGATTATCTTAATTTCCAGTCATTTTACCTTAATCGGGTTACCGAATGTAGAGATGTATGAAATTCCGATGGCATCCGTAATGAAAACAGTAGGGGCCGGATTATATTGGATTTATGTATGTATTATTTATGGAGAAATATTTACATCCGTTATTGGGAATATTTATGGGTTGGAAAAGCAAATAAAAAAATATATCCCAGTCCATAGCATCCTTATTTATCTATTTGTCCTAATTGTTTCGTTTATTTTAAGTCAAATTCATTATGGAACGTTATTGTCTTATCTATATCCGTTATTTGGGTACTTTAGTTTAGTTTTTTTTGTATTATTGTGGAAAAAGGCGAAAGTTGTGTGATTCAAATGAAAAAAGGGATTTTCCAAAGAAAGACTAGATTGTCATTTTGAAAAATCCCTTCTTAAGGTCATTCGAATGAATCTTATTTTGCTTGGATTGTTTCAGCCATTTTTAAAAATGCATCTAATTGGCTTCCGTTTATATCATCAAATACAGTGATTTTAAGAGCGGTTTTGTCAGATGGGATTAAATAAGCAGAAACGCTGTCTTCTGTATTTTTTGCATTATAGATTTCCGCGTCTTTTAACCAACCTTCTGTAGGAGCTTGTACTGTTTCAATCTTTTGATTCACAGCTGCTAATTGTTCTTTAGATGTTTGAACTACTTGTTGCCAATCATGATCTTTCCCAATCAATTCAATACGCATAAATAACCGATCATTATCCTTTAGGAAAACGATATCTTTATTGGGCTCTTCAGCTGTTAATTCGTATTTTGGTAATACATACATTGAAAATTTTTGATTGTCACTTTCTGAGAGAAAAGCTGTATCTTGTTTTTCTTCATCGTTCACAGTGTAGTTAAGGTTTTGCTCTAATTGACGAATCGTTTGTTCGTCTTTTGGTGAATCTTTCTTTTCCTCATTTGTTTCACCTGGATTTTCTGATTGTTCGGAATCAGTCACTTCTTCTGAAACGGGTGTGTCAGGATCTGTTGTTTCTCCGTCTGCTTCATTAACTTTTTGGTTATCATTTGCACGTTGGGAAGCATCGTTTTCTGATTTTTCTACTTTATTTTGATTCGTCTTTTCACTATTTCCACAAGCAGCTAGACCTAGAGCTGAGATGATCGCTCCGGAAAGTAAAATAATCTGCCATTTTTTCACTAAGATCTCCTCCTCATTTCTTCTATTTCCATTGTAAACCAAAATAGTGTTCCATTGGTTACAAAATAATATCAACCATATGAAAAAAGGAAAACATAAAAAAATAGTGTTCACCTTTTTTCATTCGTTTGAAAAATTTTATTGCCACTCTATCGAAATGGTAATAACACGATCACTAATAAATCAAAAACAAGATGAGAGATAATTAACATTGGAATGCTTTTTTTCCATATGTATAATAAACCCCAACATATTCCCGCAAAAAACGCTGCAATCATCCAAATCATTTTGTCTGCGTATATAAAAATAGAAGCATATAGAAGAGATGATACGATTAATGCGGTCCATTGATTAAAATAGATGGATAACCTTTTTTGAACGAAGCCTCTCCAGAAGATCTCTTCTCCAGGAATAAAAACGAGAATTAACACGATATAGTGCCAAAAAAATTCTGGACTATATAATTTATAAATTCTAGATACTTCACGATCCCAATTTGTAGGTAGGATGGAAAGAAGCCAATCTCCAATCCAAAAAAGTCCATATAATGCAAGACCTGAAAGAATCCCGTACAATAAATAATTGCTCGTTTTTTGTTTATCATCGATTTGTTCACTGACAATGGCAAAACTGATAAAAAATAGGTTCGCGGCAGTATATATATACCAAAAGATATCCTTGTCAGAAAATGTAATATATAAAAGAATATGTGCCAGCACAATACTACTTATAAGCCGCCAATCCTTTGTGCAGTCTTTCATTCACTTACTCCTTTCTAATTTTCAGACTATATTGTAACAAAGTTTCATAAAAGATGTAAATGAAAGTGAATAAAAAGGTGATAGGTGGCAGAGTAAATTAAAGGAGGAAATTGAGAATATGACGATGCAGAAAAGAGAAAAAGAAAGACAATGGAAAGTTCGAAAAGAAAAACAGAATCCACATGGGAAAGTGGCATCATTTAAAGATCTAGCTGGAAAAGAAAAAGAATAGGATGAAAGGGGATGTCCAAAAGAAAAAGTATGTATACTCATTTCAACATGTCAACTGTTCAAAATCAACAGTTTGATTTTTTAATGAAGCAGG
This sequence comes from Oikeobacillus pervagus, assembly GCF_030813365.1. NCBI lineage: Bacteria > Bacillati > Bacillota > Bacilli > Caryophanales > Bacillaceae > Oikeobacillus > Oikeobacillus pervagus. The sequence continues at coordinate 39,004 of NZ_JAUSUC010000011.1, read as the reverse complement.
CATATATTTCTAGGACATCCTTTTTGTATAGATCAAAATTTGTTGTTAGACTTAATCGAGAATTGTATAATTCTTGTGGTTTACTACGGTTTTTTCTTCTAACTCAAGTTCCCGATAGTTTTCCATATATGTCAAATCCACAATAACCGAATTGTCATTTACTTTTTCAACTTTTCCCTTCAGTCCTTCTCTAAATTCAATAACGTCCCCAATTTGAGCTATATTCAATACCCTCTCTCCTTTACAAAAATGATGTTTATGGTGATGATGGAACATGAAAAAACACTTTTCCGAGAATACAATCAATTATTTACAGTTTGCCTTAAATTAGAAGAAAGGTAAAGGGATTTCGCTGAATTTTAAGATAATTTCAAGTTTAGGGGTGTGAAGGATGGATTCGTTTAATGAATTGATGGATCAACTGAAAAATGGAGAAATTGAGAAAATCTATGTAAAAAAGGAAGATTTTTTAACATTTCGTCGTTTGTTGGTGGCTAGGGAAGACTTTAAACATTTTCGTGGGATCGCTGATCGAGGAGGAAATGTAGAATATGAGTATTTAGAAGAGGCAAGAAGCTAAAAAAGCTTGTAAATTTCACTAAAATATTCACAAATAAAGGGGGAGGAGATGATAATGAATTATTCGATTGATTTGTATAGTGTACGAATTGTCTTTAAAGTGAAATTTCAACCAATTGGGGAATTGCTATCCATTTAGGGCTGGAATTATTAATGGAAAGGGTGGCAAATAGACTAGTCTAGTCACTCTTTTTTTACTTAGAATACATAAAGATAATGAAATATTATTGATGTTACGGTAGTAAATTGACGAATAATAAAAGATTGGTTAATGTAGAATTATTCCTTCTCTAGTTGATTTAATTTTATATAAAATGGAAGCTTTGATTGGTATTGAGACTATTAGAGTTAGAACATCTTATTAAATTGTTGTGTAAAGGAGCAGGTGAATAACATGATTCAAAAAGAATTTACAGTGACTGCAGAAACGGGTATTCATGCACGTCCTGCAACATTACTCGTCCAAACTGCAAGTAGTTTTGAAAGCGAATTACAACTTCAATATAAAGAACGAATCGTCAACTTAAAATCAATTATGGGTGTCATGTCTTTAGGAATTGGTCAAGGTGCAAAAATTCGTATTTTTGCAGAAGGAAGTGACCAAGAGAAAGCGTTACAAACATTAGGGGAAATGTTAAATAACGAAGGTTTAGCGGAATAATGTCAAAAGTATTAAAGGGAATTGGGGCTTCACGGGGGATTGCGATTGCTAAGGCCTATCGAATGGTAGAGCCTGATCTTTCCTTCGAGAAAAAAGAAGTAACCCAATGTGAAAAAGAAGTCGCTCGATTTAAAAAGGCTTTACACTCTGCTGAAAAAGAACTTTTGGAGCTAAAGGATCACGCAAAAAAAAATGTAGGCGAGGAAGAGGCATCTATTATCGATGCGCATTTATGTTTAGTCAATGATCCTGAGTTGATTTCAATGGTCATGGATCGGATAAGAAAAAAGCGAGTAAATGCAGAATATGCATTGAGTGAAACGATAAATTTTCATCTATCCATGTTTGGAACGATCGAGAATGAATACATGAATGAACGTGTGGCAGATATCCAAGATGTTTCTAAACGTATTCTTTCTCATCTATTAAATGTACATAGGCTTAATCCAAAGTTGATCACGGAAGAAGTGATTATTGTTTCAGCGGATTTATCCCCTTCTGAAGCTGTTCAATTAAATAAATCATTTGTAAAAGGGTTTATCTCTGATATTGGTGGGCGGACTTCCCATACCGCAATTATTGCTAAGTCATTAGAAATCCCTGCTGTTGTGGGGACGAAGCAGGCAATGAATGAAATTCTAACTGGGGATCTTGTCATTCTTGATGGAATAAATGGGAAAGTGCATATCAATCCAACTAGAGAAATAATTGAAAACTATAAAAAAATGTCCCTCCAATACGAAGCGGATAAGAAGGAATGGTTTCAATTGGTAAATGAAACGACATTAACCCAAGATGGCCGATTGATTAAGATCGGTGCCAATATCAATACCCCCAAGGATGTACATACTGTACTGTCAAATGGTGGGGAAGCGATTGGATTGTTTCGAACGGAATTCCTCTACATGGGTAGAAAAGAACTTCCGAGTGAAGAAGAACAATTCGAGGCTTATAAAGAAGTGCTTATAAAAATGGACGAAAAGCCAGTCATCATTAGGACTCTTGATATTGGTGGAGATAAAGGATTATCTTATTTACAATTTCCGAGTGAAATCAATCCGTTTTTAGGATTTCGGGCGATTCGTATATGTCTTCAGGAGCAAATGATTTTTCGTACACAGCTTCGTGCATTATTACGTGCAAGTGCATACGGGAATTTGAAAATCATGTTTCCAATGATTGCAACTTTAACTGAATTTCAAGAGGCCAAAAACATTCTGGAAGAGGAAAAAGACAAGCTAAAATTAGCTGGGATTCACTTTTCTGAGAAAATAGAAATTGGAATGATGATTGAAACCCCTTCATCTGCATTGATGGCTGATCACTTTGCAAAAGAAGCCGATTTTTTTAGCATTGGAACGAACGATTTAATTCAATTCACAATGGCCGCCGACCGCATGAATGAAAAGGTGGAGTATCTTTATCAACCATACCATCCTGCTATTTTACGATTCATTAAAATGATTGTAGATGCTGCTAAAAAGGAAGGAATATGGGTTGGAATGTGCGGAGAAATGGCAGAAGATGAACGGATGATCCCTATTTTAATAGGGCTAGGAGTTCAAGGGATTTCAATGAATGTTCATTCAATTTTGAGAGCTCGTTCTTTAATAAAAAAATTAAATAGAGTAGAAATGCAAGCGCTTTCTGAGCGTTTACTAAATTTGACAACGGGTGAAAAAGTAATAGAAGAATTAGAACAAAGTATAAAAATCAATTAGCATTAAAAAAATTCCAAATGAAGCGGGAGCCAATTCCGCTTTTTATTTTTGTCTAGTGTACTTAATATTTAGAACTTTGGATAAGTCTATAAAAAATGTTATACACGGCAAGCCTTCAGCGCCAATCGGTTAGCTTATTTCTCCGTCTTTTCCCTCCAATAAGTCAACATCAGCTCGTGAAGGGCCTCGCCGTGTTTCCTTTATCTCAGTCGAAAACTACGAAATTCGAACGCCGATGGTTTAGGCGCTTTTCGTTGTTTTTCTTAAGAAGACGATGAAAAAGACGGAAAATAAGAGCGAAAAAAGGGAAATGCATGAAAATTGCGAATCTATTATAATAGGAAGAGAGAGGAGGAGAAAGAATTGCCAAATTTAAAAGGAAAAAATGCACTCGTTGTTGCCTCTAGCCAAGGTTTAGGTGAAGCAATCGCTAGAAAGTTTGCCAAAGAAGGCGCAAATGTGATGTTAGCAAGCCGAAATGAACAAAAGCTTCAAATGATCCAAGAGGAACTAGCACCAAATAGTGAAGGGGTCATCAAATGGGTTAAATGTGATGTGACAAATGCTAGGGATATTAAAAACATGGTGACTGAAACGAATCAATCGTTCGGCCCCTTGAATATTTTAGTGAATAATGCTGGGGGTCCTCCTGCAGGAACATTTGAGGATATGTCAGATGAGGATTGGAACAATGGGTTTGAGTTGAACTTATTATCTTATATTCGGATTATTCGTGAGGCACTTCCATCTTTAAAACAATCTGGAGGGAAAATTATTAATATCGCTTCCTCTTCTATTAAAGAACCAATCCCTGGATTGATTTTATCGAATACATTTCGAACAGGCATTATTGGTTTGTCAAAAACATTAGCACAGGAATTTGCTCCTTACCGTATTTTGGTGAACACTGTCGCACCAGGAAGAATTGCAACCGAAAGAATCCGTCAACTAGATGAGATAAATGCCCAAAAATTAAATCTACCAATAGAGGAAGTACAAAAAGTCATGAAAGAAAAAATTCCGTTGAAAAGGTATGGAGAGCCAGAGGAATTTGCGAATGTTGTTGCTTTTTTAGCCTCTGATGAAAACTCCTATATGACAGGAAGCAGTTTTTTGGTAGATGGTGGGATGGTCAAGTCGATTTAATGAGGGATAATTTCCTGGAACTTAATATAAAATAAGGCTTTTTTTATTAAAATGGGTGTTTATAGAGGATAAAAAGCGGGAATGATGAGAAAGAGCATATCAATTGGAGATTCTCATTCAACCCCCCTTTTCAAAAGAGCCATGTATTCTACAGGCTCTCTTTTTTTTGAGAACGAGCACTTGATTCTAAGATGAAGCTATTCAATATACAAGCTTCATGAGTACAATAAGAAGGAAATAGAAATAAGAAACAGTCTAAATGAATTAAGGGGGAAACGAAATGAAAAGTACAATTGGGTTTATAGGGACAGGTGTAATGGGAAAAAGTATGGCGGGACATATTCAAAAAGCGGGTTACCCACTGATCGTATATAATCGAACTAAATCAAAGGCAGAGGAATTGATTCAAAATGGAGCGATATGGGCAGAAACCCCAAAGCAAATGGTTGAACAAGCATCTATTATATTCACGATCATTGGGGAGCCACAAGATGTGGAGGAAGTCTATTTTGGAGAAAATGGATTGATTCCGAATGGGAAGGGTGGACAAATTTTAATTGACATGACCACCTCACAGCCTTCACTTGCTAAAGATATTTACATACAGGCAAAAGAAAAAGGAATGTTTTCGCTTGATGCACCCGTGTCAGGTGGAGATATAGGGGCTGAAAACGGAACTTTGGCTATTATGGTTGGGGGAGATGAGGACATCTTCAATAAAGTGCATCCCCTCCTTTCCACTTTCGGGGATAATATTGTCTATCAAGGAGGAGCAGGTGCAGGTCAGCATACAAAAATGTGTAATCAAATTGCGATATGTACCAATATGATTGGAATCTGTGAATCTATTTTGTATGCAGAAAAGGCAGGACTTGATCCTGAATCGGTGTTAAAGAGTATTTCATCTGGCGCCGCAGGAAGTTGGTCACTTTCAAACTTAGCCCCAAGAATCATTCAAAAGGATTATGCACCAGGTTTTTATATCAAGCATTTTATTAAAGATATGAAGATCGCTTTATCTGAAGCAGAAAAATTAGGCATCGATTTACCTGGCCTTACACTAGCAAAAGAAATGTATGAAAAAGTGGCACAAAAAGGGGAAGAATACAACGGAACACAGGCTCTCATCAAATATTGGTCATAACTTTATTTTTTTGAATAAATGAACCATTTCCTCACATACTAACATTAGTATTTTAAAGGAGGAAATATTATGGCTAAAAAAACGAAGAAAAATGATGCCGATCAGAAAAATAAAAAAGGATTCGATTCAGCTGTCCTAGATTCTGAATTCTCCCATGAGTTTGGTAGTGCAGCAACTAATAAAATTCATAAAGATAAAGCGAAGAAAGAAAAAGCTTCAAAAAATAACGGTCGATATAAAGGATAATTTTATATTAATAAACGTGCCCGTGAATGGCACGTTTATTATTTATTCCAAATACACCGGTAAGCATGTCCCTTTCTTGATCGACAATCATTTCATTTATAAAATCCCAATCCTCGAAAGAGTCTTTCACCATTCTGGAGCTTGAGAAAATTATGAGGAAATGGGCTGAAAGGGAGTTAGGTATGATTCGTACATGTGTGTTGAAAAAAGATGGAGAAGTTATGTATAATGTACCGTTACAAGATGTGAAAAAAACTGATGTGAGTTGGTATTGGGTTGATTTTTCCGATACGACAAGAAAAGAGGAAAAACTACTAGGACATTTTTTTCGCTTTCATCCTCTTGCGATTGAGGACTGCTTAGACTCCCGAAGTGAACGTCCAAAGGTGGATTTTTATGATACATATTTCTTTTTTTTAGTACATGCGATTAATCAAGCCACTCTTGAAGCATATGAAGTGGATATTTTTATCAGTGATCAATTCATTGTCACTTTTCATAAACAACAAGTACGTGCATTAAATAATTTATGGGATCAAATCCAAAAGGACGATATTTTAAAGGAGGGGCCATTTCTCGTCTTACATAGTATCGTTGATAAGTTAGTAGATGATTATTTTCCTCCTGTCTATCGGATTGAGGACCAGTTGAATCAAATTGAGGATAACACAGAAGATGAGTCAATCAATGAGTTAATGGATAAGATTTTTGACATTCGTCATGATATGTCCAAATTACGGCGTTCATTCATCCCGATGAGAGACTTATTGTATAGAATGCTCAATTCGGTTCGATTGGAGTCTGTGCATAAACATAAATTGTATTTTCATGATATTTATGATCATTTAATTAAATTAGTTGAGATGTTGGAATCCTATCGAGAATTTTCGTCTGATATACGTGATAATTATTTATCGATTAGTTCAAACCGGATGAACACAACGATGATGACCTTGACTGTTATTACAACGATTTTTATGCCATTAACGTTTATTGTAGGCATTTATGGGATGAATTTCGATCATATGCCAGAACTACACTTTAAATATGGCTATTTCTTCATTTTGGGAATTATGTCATTAATTGCTCTGATTATGGTTACGATTTTTATGAAGGTAGGTTGGCTACGTTTAGGGAAGAAAAAGCTAAAGGGAAAAAGGAAGATTCAGTTGAAATAGGGACCAGAATCTTCTGTATAGAGCTAGAAGAGCATGCCTATTTTAAAATCTAACGTATCGATCATTGGACAAGATTTCGTGATTCGGATGAAAGAAAACGTGGATTAGCCACGAAAAGGATCAAACGTGACCCGAGATATTACTTTTCACCTTTATGAAAAATAAATCCTATATCCTAGAAAAAATGAGAATAACTTGAGAAAGATGATCTATAATGGTGGAACATGGTATAGTATAAGAAAAAGGATGGAAGGACGTTTTTCATGAATAATGAGATTGGTATATTACTTGAAAGTGGAACAAATGAACTTGAAATTGTTGAATTTGAAGTAAATAACAATAAATATGGGATAAATGTGATCAAAGTAAAGGAAATAATTCAACCACTGCCTGTAACATTTGTTCCCCATGCCCATGAACATATTGAAGGGATTATTCAACTACGTGGGGAAGTTCTCCCTGTGATTAATATGTCAAAAGTATTAGGGATTCCCTCCATTGAAAGTAGGAGTACTGATAAGTATATCGTGACGGAATTTAATAAACAAAAGGCTGTATTCCATGTTCAAAATGTATCAAGAATTCATCGGATCTCATGGAATGATATTGAAAAACCCTCCGATATGTATCAAGGTGGAAATAGCCAAATTATAGGAGTTGTTAAAAGGGATGAACAAATGATCCTGTTACTAGATTTTGAAAAGATTGTGGTCAATATCAATCCACAGTCTGGGATTCATGTTGGTCAAATTAAAAAATTAGGGAAAAGAGAACGTTCATCAAAGAAAATTGTTGTTGCAGAGGATTCAGCCCTTTTAAGAAAGTTGATTGGTGATACATTAGCTGAAGCAGGATATGAAAATGTGGAGTTTTTTGAAGATGGGCAAGCGGGTTTACATTACTTAGAATCACTTGCCGAAGAAACGATTCATATTGAAGAGAGAGTCCAAATCGTCATTACGGATATTGAAATGCCGCAAATGGATGGGCATCATTTTACAAAACGGATTAAAGAACATCCCGTATTAAATAAACTTCCTGTTGTCATCTTTTCTTCATTGATTACAGATGACCTCCGTCACAAAGGAGAAAGGGTCGGGGCTAACGCACAAGTAAGTAAACCTGAAATCGCTGAACTTGTAATGAAGATAGACAAGCTTATATTATAAAAATTTCCATCTCAAGGGGAAATAAATACAAAAGGGCATCGGTTTATTTGAACCGATGCCCTTTTGGGTTGTTGCCGTCTAGCTACAGCGCCTACGCCGATGAGCAAGGCGTAGGCGCTGTAGCTTTTGTTTCTATGATTAATAAAAAGATTCACCTAATGGTTTGAAAACGGGACGTGTATATCTTTTTTTTCTATTAGATGAATGAGTGCCAGTTTCTTTCATCCCCGTGTAATCTTGAAGCAATTTTTTAGCTTGTAGAAGGTTTAAACGGCTTTTTGGATTTCGAGTTTTTTTATCAAGATGGCCTAAATGTGGCAATGTATCGAAATCCCCTTTACAAGGCGGAATATGGAAAGTATACTCCCCACATGTAACAAGAACATCTGATTGTTGTTGACTAAATTTTGGATTAGCGGAATAATGTAATCCAATCTTTTTAGCTTTTCCTTCTGTGATCATTTTTAAAATGGCCTTCTTTTTTAAACCGTATAAGTATTTTGGATTCGTAGCTGTTTTTGCATGACGATTTACTGTAAAGATTGCTTTTGAGAGGTTTGATGCTGTTGGGGGTAATGAGGGCAACTCATTTTGGGTCTTCAAGGGTAAATGCTCCTTTCGCACCTTTTTCTAATATTATATCTTTTTTTACACTAAATGAAAAGTGTTCGCTATGTTTTAATGGAGGTTTTTTTGTTTACACTAAAGAAAAAAATCTTTCTTCAGAAAAGTTTACAGTTTATAGTAAAAAATAGATGGAAAAGTCTACATATTCTTTACGAAATATTTACAAAAATGAAATATTTTTTAAAAGGATGAGTGATAAAGTGGAAAATATGAAAAAGTACAAAAAATATGCCGTAATTGACATTGGATCTAATACAATTCGACTAGTAGTTTATTCATTAAGAAAAACAAATATACACGAACTTGAAAATGTAAAGGTACCATCAAGACTTCGAAATTTTTTGGGCAAGGATCTTTATCTCAATGAACTTGGGATGGACCATTTGCTATCAGTATTAACTAGTTTCAAGGAGATTATTCTTTTCCACGAGGTAGAGGAAGTCGTCTGTATTGCGACAGCCACTATAAGACAAGCGATGAATCGAGAAGAAATAGTTAAAAGGATTCATCAATTAACCAAGTTTGAAGTGGAAATCTTATCTGGTCAAGAGGAAGCCTATTATGGATTATCTGCTGTCTTAAAGACACTCCCTGTTAATTCGGGAATTACGATTGATATTGGGGGAGGTAGCACGGAAATCACGTATTTTGAAGATAGACAATTAAAAAACTCTCATAGCTTTCCATTTGGTGTCGTTTCCTTAAAGCAACAGTTCATTAAAGGAAACCAAATGACATCGGAGGAACTGCAAAAGATAGGGCAATATATTATTCAACAATTTGAGACATTGCCATGGTTAAAAAACAAGCAATTGCCAATTATCACCATCGGAGGGAGTGCGAGAAATTTAGCTCAGATCGATCAGCAAAAGAGGGATTATCCTTTAAGTATAGTGCATCAATATGAAATGTCACGACAAGAATACGGTCATCTTCGTGAGCAGCTCCTTCCTCTTAATTATGAACAATTAGAAAAAGTGGATGGGTTATCAAAAGATAGGGCAGACCTGATTTTACCTGCCGTTGAGATCCTTTACCATTTAATTTCTTTTTGTGATTCGCCTGGATTGATGTTTAGTGGAAAGGGTCTTAGAGATGGGTTCGTAATGGAAATGTTAACAGATACGAAATGGAAACTCATTTCAGATTGTATCGAAAATAGTGTAATGGACTTGCTAGAAACCTTTCAGCAGAACCATCAACACATCGCACAAATGCAGTGGTTGTACCATCAAATGCTAGTCGGATTACAAAACCATCATTTTTTCCCTACAACTCCAGAACAAAGATTTTTATTAAAACAAGCAACTACTTTGTTCTACTTGGGGGAGTATTTAGGTAGATCAGAAAAAAGTCAGCATACTTTTTATATCTTATCTAACACGGTTATGTTCGGATTAACCCATAAAGAAAAAATTATGATTGCTGCGATCGCTTCTTATAAGAATTTTTCTACACTAAAGCAGTATTTGCAGCCATTTCTTGAATGGTTTTCGAAGGAAGAAATCAGTTGGATAAGAGAGCACGGCTCATTGTTAAAATTCTGTTACAGTTTAAATGTTACGAAAAGAAATGTTGTAAAAGAAATCCAAATTTTGAAAGAATATGATAAAATAGTAGTAAAGGGCTATTGTATAAAGGGCTATTTAGCAGAACAACAGCAAATCGAAAAACAAAGACGACATCTTGAAAAAGTATTGCAATTACCTATTAATGTAATATTTCAACTATTATAAAAAGATAAAGAGAAGGTGCCATCGTGGGAAGCAATAGGGGAAGAAATTTAGAGAATCCAGAATATTACAATAATCGCGAACTTAGTTGGTTGGCTTTTAATGAAAGAGTATTGCAAGAATCTACATTACAAAATAACCCACTTCTTGAGTGCTTTAAATTTTTAGCTATTTTTAGTTCAAATTTAGATGAATTTTTTATGGTAAGGGTAGCAGGCTTAAAAGATCAGGTAAAAGCGGGTTTTAATAAACCAGAAAATAAGGCTGGTTTGACGCCTATTCAACAATTAAAGGCGATTAGTGATAGGACTCATGCTCTTGTGGAGAAACAGTATAACACATTTAATTCTGTTTTAATTCCAGCCCTTTTGGATGCTAATGTTTGTTTTAAAAATATAAATGAATTACAAGAAGAACAGATTGCCTTTTTAGAAAAATATTTTGATGAACAAATTTTTCCAGTGTTAACGCCAATGGCTGTGGATGCATACCGTCCATTCCCAATGCTCGCAAACAAAAGCCTTAATATCGTTGTGATGCTTCACGAACAAAATGATGAAGAAGGTCATGATCGAGTAGCTCTCGTTCAAGTACCTGCTGTATTAGATCGAACCATTCAAGTTCCTTTTGATGATATGGAATGCTATGTGTATTTGGAAGATGTCATTGCTTTTTTCATAAATAAACTATTTACAGGATATGAAGTGAAATCTGTCAATGTTTTCCGAATTACAAGAAATGCCGATTTAACCATTCATGAGGAAGGAGCAAGAGACTTACTTTTGGAAATAGAAAAGGAGTTAAAGAAAAGAAAATGGGGAGCAGCGGTGCGCTTAGAATTCCAGGATAAAGATATGGATGAGCGCGTCATAACATATCTATTAAAAGAATTAGAAATATCTTATGCAGATTTATATATCAATAACGGGCCCCTTGATTTAACATTTTTATTTTCTTTTATTAAAAAGATTAAAGAGACAAGAGAAGAATTATTGTATGAGACGTTTATACCACAGCCACCTATGGATGTGAAATCTGATGAATCCATTTTTCAAAAGGCGATGGAGCAAGACTTATTTTTCCATCATCCCTATGAATCTTTTGAACCCATTGTCGATTTTGTTTCACAAGCAGCGGATGATCGATGTGTGTTAGCGATTAAACAAACACTTTACCGAGTTAGTGGGGATTCCCCTATTATTGAAGCACTCAAAAGGGCGGCTGAAAATGGCAAACAAGTAACAGTTCTCGTTGAGTTAAAAGCTCGTTTTGATGAAGAAAATAATGTTCAATGGGCAAAGGAGCTGGAAAAAGCAGGTTGTCATGTAATATATGGAATGCATAATTTAAAAACCCATAGTAAAATTACATTGGTCGTCAGAAAACGTAACGGACGAATTGAGCGCTTTGTTCATTTAGGTACAGGGAATTATAATGATCAAACGGCTAAATTATATACCGATATGGGGCTCATTACATCCAAAAGGAAATTTGGAATTGATGCGACAAACTTTTTTAACTATTTAAGTGGCTATACAGAAATCCCTAAGTTTCACCATATTACCATGGCGCCTTTTGGAATTCGTAAAAAATTTATTCAATTAATAGATCAAGAAATATTATTTCATAAAAAGTACGGAAATGGACGAATCATCTTAAAAATGAACTCCTTAACAGATAAAGTTCTTATTATGAAACTATATGAGGCTTCAATTATTGGAGTGAAAATCAATTGTATTATTCGTGGAATATGTTGTTTACGACCAGGGATTCCAGGAGTAAGTGAAAACATTCAGGTCGTTAGTATTGTCGGTCGTTTCCTTGAACATAGTCGAATCTATTATTTTCATCATAATGGAGAAGAGAAAATCTATCTTTCTTCTGCAGACATGATGACAAGAAACATGGTGAAACGGGTAGAAATATTATTCCCGATCTATGAGGGCGAGTTGAAAAAACGATTATTCTCAATTTTAACTCTACAATTAAATGATAATATCAAGGCTCGTTATCAAGATAATGAGGGAAAATACCATTATGTTAAGAAAAATGATCAAAATCTTGTGAATAGTCAAATAGAACTGCTGAAGAAAGCATATCAAGTAACCCTTGATGATGAAGAATAAAAAATGTTTTTACTTTTTAGAGGCTCATTTAAGGCCTCTTTTTTTCCGCTATTTTAATGGATTGATTCATTTTATCCCGCCATAACGGGCAGTAAAACCTCCGACCTCAAAATGATTTGGAAACAAAGAAGATAGGTGGAGGATCACTGTCCCTAAGGTCCGATAAGGTCAACCAACATTCAGTAGGGGATGAAGAAAACCCCTACTGAATGAAGTTGCACTTTATGAAAATATTAGTTATGGAAATTCTTACATTTTTCTGTCATGCAAATGAATAGCCGTATATTTCAAAATAATAATAAAGGAAAAACCCCCAAAAGAAACAAGGCCAACTTATGGACTTGTTTTGGAGGTTAATGTAAAGATCGTTATTTCCGGAACGGCCAGAAATCGAAACGGAAGTCTTGTTGTTCCGATCCCCCTATTCACATATAGGGTCATCTTTTGAAGAGGAATATAATACTGTCCATCTTGATATTTTTCTGCATAAGGTGGGGTATACAGCGCACCAATGAAAGGGAGGCGAATTTGTCCCCCATGACTATGTCCACTTAATTGCAAGTGGATACGATGCTTCGGAAGTTGATTTGCAAAATCAGGTTCATGAGCAAGCAAGATGGTAAATTGCTCATTTGGAATAGAACGAAGGGTAGCATGTATATCTGGTTTTCCTAATATTAGATCATCAACACCCGCAATATAAATTTTGCTTTGATCGATCATCGAAATGACCTTAGATTCATTTTTTAATAATGTAAAACCAGAGTTTCTCATCACTCTTTCATAAATGTCTGTTCCATACCCGCCGTGGTCATGATTGCCGTAGATTGCAAATTTTCCAAAAGGGGCCTTGATCATTTTTAGGATAGAAATGATTTTTTCGATATCATCATATTGATTTGGCTCATCTAGTAAATCACCGGTAAAAAGAACAATATCAGGTTGAAGTGAATTGATTGTTTCCACATGGTTTAATAGCATGGCTGGATCATATTGAAAGCCAATATGAGTATCGCTAAATTGTAAAATCTTCATGCCTTGGAAAGATGGAGGGATAAGCGTATGTTCAATCTCTATCTCTGTTATATCTAACCGTCTTGGTTCAATGAAACGAGCGTAGAAATACCCCCCATAAGACAAGCTAAATAATGTAAGAGAACTGAAGGCTATTTTTTTGAAAAAGGATCTTCTTGAAATTTTTTTCTTCATGATATCCAACCTTATCTATGGTCATTCCATCTTTTTACAGATGTTTTTTTCGTTTGTATAAAAGCGATAACTACATGCTACCAAAAGGAAAAAAAGAAGAGAAGGGCAAAAAGCTTGTTTATAGATTACATTTTTGTAACATACATTCAGTTACTCTACTACTATACGATATGCAACGAATAAGTTACGATGGTAGATAGAAAAAAATGAACCATAAAAATGGTGCAATTATTTAAAGGAGTTAAGGAACATGAACAAAAGCGATCGAATGGAGCTGATTTTGATTCCATCTAATAAGGGATTCATTAAAATCCATATATATGGGTTTGAAACATATGGCGCTTGGGGGCAAGTATTTGCCCAATTAAATGAGATTACCGTTAATATGAAGGGGTTTCATAAAAAAAAGACGCTCATCAAAACTCTAGTCCGACTTCATGATACATTAAAAAAGAATAACCTTTAGAAGGAAAATGGAGCGTGGCAGTATATATTAAAATTTTGAATGATGAATTCATAAAAATCTTAGGTGATAATTTTTTTTAATAGAGTGAGATAGCTCTTTTTTAATAGATTTCTTTTTTAGCATTATGGTACAATATAGTGAGTGAATATTCATTCATTTTACAAAGGAGGAGAATTTTTTATGAAAAATCGTGTAGTAATTGTTACCGGGGGTTCAAGTGGCATGGGGAAATATATGGCGAAGAGATTTCTGCAAGAAGGTGGCAAAGTTGCCATTACCGGTCGCGATGAAGAAAGATTAAACTTGGCCAAACAGGAAATCGCCGGGGAAAATGGTGAGTTATTATTAGTAAAAATGGATGTCCGAAACCCTAAAGATGTGGATAGAATGGTAAAGGAAACGCTTGAAACATTTGGAACCATAGATTTTTTAGTAAACAATGCTGCGGGTAATTTTATTTGTCCAGCCGAAAAATTATCTGTAAATGGGTGGAATTCAGTCATTGATATTGTATTAAATGGAACATTTTATTGTTCAAGAGCGGTAGGAAACTACTGGATCGAAAATGGAATTAAAGGTTCAATAGTCAATATGGTGGCTACATATGCTTGGAATGCAGGCGCTGGTGTTATTCATTCCGCTGCAGCGAAAGCAGGTGTATTATCGATGACACGTACCCTTGCTGTAGAATGGGGCAGCCAATATGGAATCCGAGCAAACGCAATCGCCCCAGGACCGATTGAACGTACGGGTGGGGCAGATAAATTATGGGAATCAGAAGAGTCTGCTGAACGAACATTAAAAAGTGTCCCATTAAGAAGACTTGGTACACCAGAAGAAATTGCAGGTCTTGCTTATTATTTATTATCGAAAGAAGCAGCTTATATAAATGGAGAATGTATCACAATGGATGGAGGACAGTGGTTAAATCAATTCCCATTCTAATGTCAATTAAAAAAATGCCCAGCTCCCATTCATATAGAATGAGATGCTTGGCACTTTATTTTGATCACTTCTTCTATTTCTTCCCATATATTACGCACAGATCCCCCAAAATTTGATATTATGAATACCAAAAGTAAAAATTCATTTAATGGGGGGTTCATTATCCCCCATTGAATGTTAGTTGAACTTACCGGGCTAAAGAACCCAAGTCTTGTGGCTTCGCCTGGCAAGTCACATCCTTTCCACGTCAGATCCTTATGGGCAGTTATCCTCCACCTATTTTCTCATCATATTGAGGTGGAGGGTTTACTGCTTTAAGGATGGATAAATGCCTTTTTAAAAATTCTTTCGGGATGATTGAATTTTATTAAAGTTTGTGTATAATTATACATGTCAATTGTTAAATTGGAGGCTTTATTAAATGGATGCTTTAGAAATTATGTCCAACTTAGACCGTGTTATCCCATTTTTTCAGCCTATTTTCAGTGCGGATGAACATAAAATAGTTGGTTATGAAGTACTAGGTAGGTACGCTGATGGAAACGAGATCGTAAGCTTAGGGCCTTTTTTTCAGGATAAAGAGGTACCAGAAGAATATCATTTGGAAGTGGATCACCTTCTTTTAGTTAAAGCACTTGATTTATACGTAGGAGAAGGTTTAAAGAAAAGTTTATTTATTAATAAAGACCCAAAGCTTTTAATGAAAGATTATGGGGAAGATTTATTACATACGCTCCTATCCTATGAACAAAAAGGATTATCGCTTGATTGTATTGTCATTGAAATATCTGAATATCATTATGAATCAGAGATTGAACATTTGCTTCAATACTATAAAACCCATGGAATTCGCATTGCTATTGACCATATAGGGGAGACTGATGGAAATATACATAAAGTGATTAATTGTTCTCCTGATATATTGAAAATTAATTTAAGCGCTTTACGCAATGAAACGACGAGCCTGATGTATAAAGATATCCTTTATTCTTTATCTCTGCTTGCAAGAAAAATTGGTGCATCCTTACTATTTGAAAATATCGAAGTTGAATATCAACTTCAATATGCTTGGAAACATGGTGGAAGATATTATCAGGGATATTACTTGCAAAGACCACAAGCAAATTTCTGCGATGAAAATATGTTGAAAGAGAAGCTAAGACAAAAATGTCAAGAATTTATTCTTCATGAAAAACGTTCATTGGAAAAAGTATTTTTATTAGCCGATTCCATTCAAAGCAATCTTCAATCCGTATTGCCAAAGATAAAAAAACAGGCAGATTCGCGAATAGACTTACTAAGGGGAATAGCAAATCGATTTGAACATATGTGTTTTCGTTTATATATTTGTGATGAAAATGGTTTTGAGTTATCCCCAAATTATTTTAAAAAGAATGGCGAATGGATCGTTCAGCCAGAATACTTCAATAAAAATTGGAGTTGGCGACCTTATTTTTTAGAGAATATTTTCAAAATGAGAAAAGATCGAAATGGCCTTATTTCCGATTTATACCGAGATATCGAAATGGGAGAAATGATTCGTACTTTCTCTTATCCTGTCTTCGAAAATGAATATTTATTCATGGATCTCTCATATGACTTTTTATATGATCAAGACGGACTTCTTTATGATTGATGTGATGTATAGAAAAAACCTTTCAGGGAGACATTATGGGTAATCCTTGTTTAATAGGAGTGTTGCAAAATGAGTACGTATATGATGATTCTATCCCTGCTTGTTCTACTTATTGCAGCAATCGGTTTTGTCTATACATTGAAAGTGACGAGATTGCAGAAAACTCTAAAGGGGAATCAAGATACGGCAATTCCAAAAGATGTACAGGAGGGTGCTTATAAAAGAAACCCCATTTTTTTATCCTATATCATCGGGTTCGGGGCTCTCCTCCTATTCATACTTTATCTGTTCTTTAAATTTTATTAATGGTTTTGGGCTGTCCTTTAAGTGTACTGGCTCATCGTTTATTAAGTGTTCCATGAAACATTTAGTATCGGTTGGGAATTGCCTTACACTTCTTTTAAGGACAGCCTTCTTCACTGTCTTTTAACATTTTAGATAGTAATTCTAAATTGAATCCTGTTACAACCTTCCCTTCGACGACAACAGTTGGTGTAGAGTAGGATTGATATGTCTCAATAAGTGTTTTTTTCGCCTGAGGATCTTTTGAAATATCTTTTTCGATAAAAGAAATCCCTTTATCCTGCAAAAATAGTTTGACAATTTTGCAAGGAGGGCAGTCTGGTTGTGTATAAATGGTAACGTTTCCCAAAATATTCACCTCAAAAAATGGATTTTAACCCTTATCTATCATGAAGAATTATTCGTTATTTGTCAAAAAGTTTCTGCACGTTATTGAAATTTAATAAAAATAGTTGGCGATAGAAAGGGATGTATGGTATATTTCTTTTGTTTCTTTATTTTCTACATTAAAAATTGCCGACAGTACAATCTATCATAATCAAGAGTAGATGAAAGGGGATATCCTACAATATGTCACAATTGCTCGGAATCATTCAAAGATTGAAATCACTTCAGGAAGGATCTGAAACGGGAGAGATCCAACAGCGTTTATTTGAAGTGAATGGTAAAACACTATGTCAAGTCAAATATTTTCCAAACAAAGATACTTTTGAATTGGAAGTGTATGAAAAGGATGGAAAATCACAGAAATATCCATTTGATGATATTGATATGACCGCAATTGAAATATTTGAACTTTTACAAGAAGAAAAACAACAACCATAATTATTTTTTTGACTCCTCAATGAGTGTTTTCTCAATGAGGATTTTTTCATAATGAAGAACAATTATTTTTTCATAGAAATTTCCACTTGTCTTTTGCTATAATGATAATTGAATGATTTGGATCATTATCCTCATTTCGAATTGACCGAAGTGATTTTTCCCCATATCTTTTTCACCCAGTTCCTTTTAGGATGACCACTGTAAGCTACTCATTTCCATGATCTCCTTGTCTTATTAGACAGTTATCTCCGCCTAACTTGAAAAAACTGTAGCAGGTGATGTGAAATATGAAGTTACTAATCGTCCTTTTTGTTATTCATCTATTTTTTATGTTGATCTTATGTGCTGAACTATTGAACACTAAAAAGGAAATAATTGAAATCAAGAAAATGATGGCCGATAGGTGTCCTAAAACGAAAGATTCACATAAATTATAGTAAAACTACTCATCCTAAGTAGATGAGGTGATGAATAATGGAACAAGAGAAAAATTTTAACCCGATTGTCATTTGCCCTATCTGTGGAAATCAAGAGGGAATACATCAAGTCTTAACTGCACAATCAAATCAGAATGTGATATACCAATGTGAAAGATGTGAGTTTGAACGGAGGAATATTGTTACTAAAAAAGGGTAATGATTGATTTTTTATTAAGGTACTGAATCTTTTTAATGATCCGTGATCCTGGAAAAATGTTGGATGGAAATAATGGAAGCATTTATACGAAAAATAGAGGGGGAGGAGTTCTGATGATTTCTTTCCAAAATATAGAGTTTTTAGAGGCCGATTTAAAAGATTATATTATACCAGCAGAAAAAGTAGCTCATGTGCAACTTGGTAATAATTTAGAACATGCTTTATTAGTATTAACCAAAAGCGGGTACTCAGCCATTCCTGTTTTAGACGCACATTTTCGCTTGCATGGCTTAATAAGTTCCCCAATCATTACAGAATCCATACTCGGCTTGGAACGAATTGAGTTTGAAAAGCTTGAAAGCATGAGAGTAGAAGATGTGATGGAAAAAAACATTCCTCGATTTTTGTTAGATGATCGTTTTTATAATGCACTTGATCTATTAATCGATCATCCCTTTTTGTGTGTAGAAAATGAAGGTGGAGTATTTGAAGGGATTTTAACACGCAGAGTCATTTTAAAACAATTAAAACGATATACGAATCATTTAATCCATCAATCACACATACAGGAGTCGTAACTGAAAGAAAAAAGAATAGGATTAATATAAAATGTTAATTCACCGCTACTTGTAGCTTTTGCTCCCAAATTTGGGAGCTTGTTATTTTTGGGGAGGTTGATTCTTGATGGAACTGGACAAGTCTATGACATCAGAAAAAAGGAAAACAAAGAGGCCGTTAGTTTTAGCCGCGGTAATGTTAGCTATGTTTATGGGGGCAATTGAAGCGACAATTGTTTCAACCGCGATGCCCTCCATTGTGGCTGATTTAGGCGGTTTTTCCTTATATAGCTGGGTGTTTTCCGCTTATTTATTAATGAACACGGTGACAGTTCTTATATATGGAAAGCTTTCAGATATATTTGGTCGCAAACTGATTATAACGATTGGGATCTCCCTTTTTTTGATCGGTTCGATTTTATGCGGATTTGCTGATACAATGGTTCAATTAATTGTCTATCGTTTTATTCAAGGTTTAGGTGCTGGCGCTGTTATGCCTGTTGCTACGACCATTGTGGGAGATATTTATACGAAAGAAGAGCGAGCAAAGATTCAAGGGTATTTATCCAGTGTTTGGGGAATATCCGCTATATTTGGCCCTGCAATTGGTGGGCTATTAGTTCAGTACGTCAGTTGGAGATATGTATTCTGGATGAATATTCCACTAGGAGTATTATCGATATTAGGAATATGGTTTTTCCTTCATGAAGAAATTGATAAGAAAAAGCCTGTCATTGACTACAAAGGTTCTTTTTTATTTGCATTATCCATCTTTGCTTTAATGTTTTTATTAATAGAAGGTGGGGTTGGAATAAAATGGATTTCTGTAACAAGCTTCACACTTATTCTCTTCGCTAGTATATGTTTTTGGCTTTTCATACGGCATGAAAGAAATATAAAAGAGCCACTGATGCCATTTGATATTTGGAGGATTCGATCCATCTTTATCGCAAACTCTGTATCTTTTACCACCGGTGTCATGTTAATTGGTATTTCCAGCTTTTTACCGACATTTGTCCAAGCTGTAATGGGGCAAAACGCCACGGTCGCAGGATTTACCTTAACGGCCATGTCAATCGGATGGCCCATTGCATCTACAATATCAGGCCGATTGATCATTAGTATTGGGTATCGTAAAACATCGATGATCGGCGGAATATTACTCATGATAGGTGGAATTCTATTTATTATGATGAAACCGAGCTATGGTCCAATTTGGGCCGGCATTTCATCCTTTTTCTTTGGAGCTGGAATGGGGTTAACTTCCACCGCATTTATTGTTTCGATTCAAGAGACAGTAGAATGGCAACAACGTGGGATTGCGACAGCAGCCAATATGTTTATGAGAAATTTCGGGAATACAGTTGGTGCTGCTTTGCTCGGCGGGATCTTAAATAGTCGCTTGCAGAGCTATCTTAATGAAAAAGGTGCCTCCGTCGATACCTCTTTGTCCATAAGCTCTGTTAACGAATTATTAAGTTCTGAAGGGAAAAGTCATTTATCTCTAGAGGTTCAACAAATATTGCAAGAAGGTTTAACGGTATCGTTAAATACAGTCTATTTTGTTGTGTTTCTATTTGCCATTATTTCATTTGTATTTTTGTTATTCATGCCTAAAAAAGAAGGATAATGGAATTGTCTTTTAAGAGCCCCGTAAGGTTGATACGACCTTTTGAAAATTAAGGCATCTTTGCAAATTCTAGACCGCTCTAAAGACAAAATTTACGAAGTTTTTTTGAAGTGAAGTTTTATCGATAAAGGAGTAGGTTATGTCATTTACAGAATTTCAATTATTATCAGTTCTTGCCCAGGAAATGAATATGAGAAAAGCAGCAGAGCGGTTGTTTGTTTCCCAGCCAGCACTTTCACAACGTCTACAAACCATTGAAAAGGAATGGGGAACGAAAATTTTTAATCGTTCTCCTAAAGGCTTATCTTTAACTCCTGCTGGCGAGCTGGTGATTGCATTTGCAAATGAAGTATTACATAAAAAAGAAAAAGTGTTGGATACGATTCAAGCGTTAGAAACAGAGGTATATGGGACATTAAAAATTGCTTGTGCCTCCATTGTCGGTCAAAATTGGCTTCCGCAAGTGTTAAAGAAATATGTGGAAAAATATCCCCATGCCAAAATATCTTTAATGACAGGTTGGAGTAGTGAAATATCGGAGGCTTTATATGAGGGGAACGTACATATTGGTATTATTCGTGGAACGCCGGATTGGAAAGGGAGAA
Source organism: Oikeobacillus pervagus (assembly GCF_030813365.1). Taxonomy (NCBI): domain Bacteria; kingdom Bacillati; phylum Bacillota; class Bacilli; order Caryophanales; family Bacillaceae; genus Oikeobacillus; species Oikeobacillus pervagus. The sequence goes on along the minus strand of NZ_JAUSUC010000011.1, from coordinate 17,862 downwards.
AAATCCATTTATTCGAAGATAGCCTATATTTAGTTGATAAAGAGATTCAAAGAGTTGAACAAATCCTTGAAACTGATCGTCCTTTTATCCAATTTAAAAGTGATTCGAATTATTATCAGGAAATACAAGATTGGTGGTATCGACAATTTCAAATGATGCCAAAGAGGTCGATTTTAGTGGATCAAATTGAAACTTGCAAACAAATGACATTTAACGGAATTGGTTATGCCATTTTACCAGCGATTACGTTAAATGGCTCAGAAGGGGACTTTTATAGGGTACCACTAGTAGATGAACATAATACACCTATTAAAAGGGATACTTGGTTATTAGGGTATGATTCTGCTTTTCAACTTAAGCAAGTTCGAGCATTTGTAGAAGTAATTCGTGAGTTTTCCCGAGGGAGTTAAGAAAGAGAGGGAAAGAATGAACAAGCTGTGAAGTTTAAAAAATAAAACGGGTTTTGAACTAGCATAATATTTTGTCCAATTCCGAAAGCATGATAAACTATGAGTGACAAGAAATTTTCTCCAATTAGTATGAGGATGCATATGATTTCCTTGTTTATTTTATAACAATAAAGGGAAAATCAAATATGGAAGATAACATCTTATTTATATTAAATTCTAATTTAGAATCATTATAAATAAGAGTTGACTTAAATCCTTTGTTTATTTACAATAATTATTGTTGGTAAGAAAGTAATTGAGAATCAATCATTTACTTTCTCAATCATAAAAATTAAAATATTTGGAGGGATTATTCATGGCAGAACGCATGGTAGGTAAACAAGCTCCACGTTTTGAAATGGATGCAGTATTGCCAAACAAAGAATTCGGAAAGGTAAGTCTTGAAGAAAACATCAAAAATGATAAATGGACAGTATTGTTCTTCTATCCAATGGACTTCACTTTTGTATGTCCAACTGAAATTACAGCTTTATCTGACCGTTATGAAGAATTTGAAGATTTAGATGCTGAAGTAATCGGCGTTTCAACTGATACAATTCATACACACTTAGCATGGATTAATACAGATCGTAAAGACAATGGTCTTGGCCAGCTTAAATATCCATTAGCTGCAGACACTAATCATACAGTAGTTCGCGACTACGGTGTTCTAATTGAAGAAGAAGGGGTTGCATTACGTGGTCTATTCATTATCAACCCTGAAGGTGAATTACAATATCAAGTAGTTAACCACAATAATATCGGCCGTGATGTAGACGAAACTCTTCGTGTACTTCAAGCATTACAAACTGGTGGACTTTGTCCTGCAAACTGGAAACCAGGTCAAAATACTCTTAACGTATAATTGTTAGTTATAACACTAGGCCTAACAGATATTGTTAGGCCTTTTGAAACACATGATTGCAAAGGAGGATGTATATGAAACTACGTGAACCAATGCCCGAATTAGTTGGTGCGACACAATGGTTAAATGGTGAAGTGACAAGGGAACAACTTGTGGGAGAAAAGCCAACTTTGCTTCATTTTTGGTCTATTAGTTGCCATTTATGTAAAGAAGCAATGCCACATGTAAATGAATTTCGTGATAAATACAAAGATAAATTAAATGTAGTGGCTGTCCATATGCCACGTTCTGAAGATGACTTAAATATTGAAGATATTAAAAAAGTCGCTGAAGAACATGGAATTACACAACCAATCTTTGTTGATAGTGAACATAAACTTACAGATACATTTGAAAATCAATATGTTCCTGCTTATTATGTTTTTGATAAATCAGGAAATCTTCGGCACTTCCAAGCTGGAGGAAGTGGAATGAAGATGTTAGAAAAACGTGTGAATCGCGTTTTAGATGAAATGGAGAAAGCTGAATAACATTTTGCAACCGGTCAAAAGTTCCTTTTTGATCGGATTTTTTTATTTTTAGGAAACTATAAAATTTATCCGTACGCCGATGATCGATGCGTTTGCACATTTGTTCTTTTATGGGATTTTTTTAAGTAAGGCAGTGAAGGGAAAGGATTAAGAAAAGATGGACAAGTATGCTAAAATAAATATAAAATTTGCCTTATATTTTTGCCTTATAGTGGAGGAGATTTTATGAAAAAGAAGGAATTTGCTGTAATAGGATTAGGCCGCTTCGGAGGAAGTATCTGTTCGGCCCTTTCTGAAGAAGGAATGGAAGTCATGGCGATTGATAAAGATGAAGATCGAGTAAATGAATTTTCAAAGATTGCTTCCCATGCGGTTGTTGCTGATACGACGGATGAAGCTGTTTTAAAAAGTTTGGGGATCCGTAACTTTGACCATGTGATCGTGGCGATTGGTGATGATATTCAATCTAGCATTTTAACGACATTGATGTTAAAGGAAATCGGAATTAATCAAATTACAGCAAAAGCTCAAAATGATTATCATGAAAAGGTACTGAGAAAAATTGGCGCCGATCATGTTGTCCATCCAGAAAGAGATATGGGGAAAAGAATTGCGCATAATATCGTATCGAACAATGTATTAGATTATTTAGAGCTTTCAGATGAACACTCCATTGTAGAATTAGTCGCGAACGATTTATTAGATGGACATTCATTAATGGATTTAGATATTCGAGCAAAATATGGAATTAATATTGTGGCAATTAAAAGGGGAAGTGAAATTATCATCTCTCCACTTGCAGATGAGCTTATCCAAAAACAAGATGTCATGATCGTCATCGGTGCCGATTCAGACATTAACCGCTTTGAAAAGAAAGTATTACATGCATAACTATTCATTAGAGAAACAAAAAAGCGGAATCATTTCCGCTTTTTTGTTATTGGAAACCGTTAAATTCTTTTGTCTCAATCGAAAACTACGAAACCCGTACGCCAGTGCTACGGCGCTTGCGCATTAGTTTCTAAAAATTATACTTCCATAATGATCGGTAAAATCATTGGTCGGCGCTTTGTCTTTTCATATAAGAATGGTGCCAAAGTTTCTGTAATTTCGTTTTTAATTTCAGACCATTGGGATGTTTTTCTTTCCAATACTTTATTAATATGTTTTGTAATCATAGATTGCGCCACATTAATTAGATCACCTGATTCGCGCATGTAGACGAATCCTCGTGAAATAATATCAGGGCCAGCAGCGATTTTAAATTCTTTCATATTAATGCTTACGACTACAATGACTAAACCTTCTTCTGATAAGATTCGGCGGTCTCTTAACACAATATTCCCAATATCACCAATGCCACTGCCGTCTATATATACTGACCCAGAAGGAATTTTCCCTGCTACTTCTGCACTGTTTTTACCAAGAGCAAGAACCTCACCGTTATCCATAATAAAACAATGATCTTCAGGAACGCCGCAATCTTGTCCTAATTGGGCATGTGTTCTTTGCATCCGGTACTCCCCGTGGATTGGCATGAAATATTTTGGCTTCATTAATCTGAGCATTAATTTTTGTTCTTCTTGTCCTCCATGCCCTGAAGTATGAATATTGCTTAATGAACCATGGATGACATCAGCGCCTGCTTTATAAAGTAGATTAATTGTACGATTGACACTGATGGTATTCCCAGGGATAGGTGATGATGAGAATACAACCGTATCACCAGGATGAATTTGGATTTGACGATGGGTGCCATTCGCAATTCTTGATAGGGCAGCCATCGGTTCTCCTTGGCTTCCTGTACACAAAATAGTCACCTGGTTAGCAGGTATACGATTGATCTGTCCATGGTCGACAAAAGTATCTTTCGGACATCTAATGTATCCAAGATCTTGTCCAATTTCGATAGCCGCTTCCATACTTCGTCCAAATACCGCAATCTTCCGTCCGTTTGAAACTGCTGCTTCTGTCACTTGTTGAAGTCGGTGGATATTGGATGCAAAAGTAGCAAAGATAATTCTTCCATCTACTCTTCTAAAAATATCTTGGATACTCTCTCCAACTCGGCGTTCTGACATCGTGAAGTTAGGCACTTCACTGTTTGTACTGTCGGATAGTAGACAAAGTACTCCTTCTTTTCCTATTTCAGCCATTTTTGTTAGGTTTGCCGGTTCTCCTACCGGTGTAAAATCAAATTTAAAATCCCCAGTATGCACAATATTCCCTGGTGGAGTTTTTACGACGATTCCATAGGAGTCAGGAATACTATGAGTTGTTCTGAAAAATGAAACGGATGTCTTTCTAAATTTGATCACATCATCTTCTTGGATTTCATAAAGTTCTGTTTGGCGTAGAAGACCGTGTTCCTCTAGTTTATTTTTAATTAAACCGAGAGCCAGTTTGCCACCATAGATCGGGATATTTACTTGACGAAGCAGGTAAGGGATTCCGCCGATATGGTCTTCGTGTCCATGAGTAATGAACAGACCTTTAATTTTGTCTACGTTTTTTACTAAGTAGGTATAATCAGGAATGACATAATCAATCCCTAATAGTTCGTCTTCTGGGAACTTGATCCCAGCATCAATTAAAATAATTTCATCTTGAAATTGTACGCCATATGTGTTTTTTCCGATTTCGCCTAAACCACCAAGGGCGAAAACAGCTGTTTGATCATTTTTTACAAATTTCATAAAGATTTAGCTCTCCACCTTGAAATCTTCGCGTTGTTTTTCATATTCCAAATATGGTCCTTCTAAAAGTTGAATATATTCAACGTTGATCGGGCGGTTTTTCAATTTTTGGCGTACATCTCTTTCGCTGATAGCTTCCATAAACAAAGTTTTTGTATTTTCACGTACAGGAATCTCTGTTTTGCTATCTTGATAATAGATTTTATAAATCATTCTTCTTTCTCTCCTTAATTTATATTTCTTAAGAGGGTAACCTAGTGCTGCGGCTCCTGGCTGCTCGAGGTCATTTGTCCGGTGGCCTTCGCTTTATAGATCGCCTCTGAATCCCCAAAATAGTAACTTTTTCTATTATATAAAAAGTTATCAACTTTTTCATGTTTTTTCATTCGTCATTTTCAAAACAAATTTAAAAGCATAATAATCTTTTCAAAAATATTGTTATGATGGATCAAGGGATGTTTAGTAACACACCCAGCGTCATCATACTTTGCTTTCATTGCAATGAAGTGTGCAGGAGGAGCATCTTTCAAACATAAAGATAGCCCTTCAAAACTTAAGGAAGGGCGAAAATTTGAAAAGTTATGCGATTGTTTTTTTTCTTAACAGGTCCTTCCACTGTTTTAAGAGCTTTCTTTTTAGCTTCTTCAACATTGTGGATCACTTCCTTAACTTTATTTTACTATAAACTTGTCCAAATTGAAACATACGTTTTGGTAATGTAGTTTGTTTAATGTTAGTATATGAACAATGAAGGGATTTTTTTCATACCGTTTATTGGTAAAAAATAAAGCGGATATCATTCACACTGAAGAAAGTTCAACAAAGTGATCTAAAAAAATGGAAAAGGAAGGGAAAAAGAAGTATACATGAATAAAATTGTTTTTTTTGATATAGATGGAACATTATTAGATGGTGAGAAAAAATTGCCGGATAGAACGAAAAAAGCCGTGCAATTATTAAAAGAAAATGGCGTGTACACAGCGATTGCAACAGGACGGGCCCCTTTTATGTTCGCCGATCTTAGGAGAGAGCTTGAAATCGATTCATTCGTCAGTTTTAACGGGCAATACGTTGTGTTTGAAAATGAGGTCATTTATAAAAATCCATTAAACTTAGAAAAATTCGCTCCATTTGTAGCCTCGACGATGAAGAGAAACCACCCGCTAGTCTTTCTGAATGAAGAAATGATGGTTGCAAACAAAAAAGGTTCCTTATTTGTTGGTGAAAGTTTAGCTAGTCTTAAATGCCCTTATCCTACGTATCAACCTTCTTTTTATGAGGAAAAGGAAATATATCAGGCATTGTTATGTTGCGAAGATCTAGAAGATTCCTTTTACAGAGAAAATTTCCAGGACTTTAAGTTTATTCGCTGGCATCATTATTCCGTAGATGTTTTACCTGCAGGTGGTTCAAAGGCTGAAGGGATTAAAAGAGTGATGAACCGTTTAGGGGGTTCAATGGAGGATGTATATGCATTTGGTGATGGTTTAAATGATATTGAAATGCTTGAGGCTGCCGGAACAGGTATAGCTATGGGAAACGCTTGTGATGAATTGAAACATGTTGCTGACTTTGTCACAACAAATGTTGAAGAAGATGGGATTTATAAGGGGCTTCAAAAGATTGGGTTAATTGAGTAAAAAAACCGAGCGTCTGCTACTCGGTTTTTTACTATTTAGGAAACTATAAAATTTAGTACTGTGGATAACCTTAAAAATGTTGTCCACGGCTAGCCTTCAGCGACTATCGTCGGAATTTCTCCGTTTTCTCCCTACGATATGTCAACATCAGCTCGTGAACTACCTCGCTCTCGTTTCCTTTATCTCAGTCTCAACTTGCAAAATTCGTATGCCGATGGACAAGGCGCTTCCGCATTTGTTACTCCTGGATCTTCACTGAAGTTTGCCCTTATCTTCCAATAGCAATGGCATTTTCAATTGTTTGAAAAGGGTTTTTCTTGTCAATATGATCATAAAACATAATTCCATTTAAATGATCGATTTCGTGTTGAAATGCGATGGCAGGCAATCCTTTCAGCCGGATTTTTACTTCTTTTCCATCTAGATTGATTCCTTTCACCGTAACACGAGCATGACGAGGGACGAACCCAGGAACATCGCGATCCACAGATAAACAGCCTTCCCCAGAAGCTAAATAACTCTTTTCAACTGAATGACTAACAATTTTGGGGTTGAATAAAGCATAACTAAATAATTTTCCATTCTCATCCTGCACATGAACAGCAATCATTCTTTTGGAAACATTAATTTGTGGAGCTGCCAAACCAATCCCCGGTCTTAAATTGTATTTCTTTGATATTTCTGGATCTTGACTATTGATCACAAATTCCATTAATTGTTTTAGCGTGTTTTTATCTTCATCAGAAGCGGGCAAAGTCACTTCCTTGGCAATCTCACGTAAAGTTGAATGCCCCTCTCGAATAATATCTTTCATCGTAATCATGTTACACATTCCTCCAATTCAAAATCTAAACAAACAAATCCCAAATGATAAAACAAAACTTAGGATCTGAAAATGTAAATTCATTCATTATGAAAACAAGTTGATGTTTAAATGAAGTCATATAAAGTAAATGAGAATAACCCTACATTGGGAAGAAATTTGAGTCCCTTAAAAAAACATTATATACCAAATTCATTAAGACTGCGAACATAGGGAATGGAATGTGGCCTTGGGCAATGGTTTAGAGATGGCTCATTCAAATCAGTTATCTGTTTATCCCGCCTTAATGGGCAGTAAAACCTTCACCTCATAATGATTTGGTAATAAAGAAGATAGGTGGAGGATGATCACTGCCCCTAAAGGCCCGATAAGCTCAACTAATGTTCAGTGGGGGATGAAGTCTCACTTTATAAAAAAACTAATCTATAACAGCGGATAATTTTTAGGGAATATTATATAACAGTGTTATTGTTTTTTATAATACAGTTAACATTTTATTTTCTAATGATTGTGATAAAAATCTTAATTTGGTGGAATTTTATTGACTTTTTATCAAGCGGTGGTTTAAACTAATTTATATAATTATAAAGTTGTACTATAATTATTTTGTTTCATAATAATACAGTTTTAAAGCCTAGCCCCTTCTAATATATGATGGTTGAAGGAAAGAAATCAAAAAGGAAAGTGTGAATTAAAGGTAATGAAATCGATGGTTTGGGTACCCTATTAAATAGGTATGTCTCAAACGTTAATTAGAAAGGAAGAGGTGACACGAATGGGTGCAAAAACAAATAAAGAACAAGTAGATGTTAAAAAGACGCTTGAAAATATAGAAGCGCAATTTGAAATGTTACAGGTTTTAAATGAAAAAGGAGAAGTTGTTAATGAGGCAGCACTGCCCGATTTAACAAATGAACAATTGCAAGAATTGATGAAGCGAATGGTCTATACAAGGATTCTTGATCAACGTTCCATCTCTTTAAATAGACAAGGTCGTCTTGGATTCTACGCTCCAACTGCTGGCCAAGAAGCATCACAAATTGCTTCTCATTTCGCACTTGAAAAAGAAGATTTTATTCTACCAGGTTATCGCGATGTTCCACAAATCGTATGGCATGGCTTACCTTTATACCAAGCTTTTTTATGGTCACGTGGACATTTTGCGGGGTTAAAAGGAACAGAAGAATTAAATGTTTTACCACCTCAAATCATTATAGGAGCACAATATGTGCAAACAGCCGGCGTTGCTTTAGGGCTAAAAAAACGTGGTAAAAAAGCAGTGGCGATTACATACACAGGTGATGGCGGTTCTTCACAAGGTGACTTTTATGAAGGAATAAACTTTGCCGGTGCCTTTAATGCTCCTGCGATCTTTGTTGTTCAAAACAACCAATTTGCCATCTCTACTCCTCGTGAAAAGCAGACCGCTGCTAAAACGATTGCTCAAAAAGGGGTTGCGGTAGGCATTCCAAGTATTTTAGTTGATGGTATGGATGCACTTGCTGTCTATTCCGCAGTACATGATGCTCGTGAACGCGCCATTAATGGGGAAGGTCCGACATTAATCGAAACGATGTGTTATCGATATGGACCTCATACAATGGCTGGAGATGATCCGACCCGTTACCGTACATCAGACCTTGACACTGAATGGGAGAAAAAAGATCCACTTGTTCGTTTCCGAAGCTATTTGGAAAAACAGGAACTTTGGAATGAAGAAATGGAAAATGAAGTGATTGAAAAGGCGAAAGAAGATATTAAAGTAGCCATCAAAAAAGCCGATGATACACCAAAACAAAAAGTAACGGACTTAATGTCTATTATGTATGAGGAATTGCCTTATAACTTAAAAGAACAATATGAAATTTATCGAGAAAAGGAGTCGAAATAAGCCATGGCGCAAATGACAATGATTCAAGCTATCAACGATGCATTACGCACGGAATTACGCAATGATGAAAATGTGTTAGTGTTTGGTGAAGACGTTGGCGTAAATGGCGGCGTATTCCGTGCAACCGAAGGCCTACAAAAAGAATTTGGAGAGGACCGTGTATTTGATACGCCACTGGCTGAATCTGGTATTGGTGGTTTATCGATTGGATTAACATTACAAGGTTTCCGGCCGGTACCTGAAATTCAATTTTTTGGATTTGTTTATGAAGTGATGGATTCTATTAGTGGTCAAATGGCACGTTGGCGTTACCGTACAGGAGGAAGTCATCATGCACCTATTACAATCCGTTCACCATTTGGCGGTGGGGTCCATACACCTGAACTTCATGCAGATAGTTTAGAAGGTTTAGTTGCTCAACAACCAGGATTAAAAGTAATCATCCCATCTACACCGTATGATGCTAAAGGATTATTAATTTCAGCGATCCGTGACAATGACCCAGTCATCTTCCTTGAGCATATGAAATTATACCGTTCATTCCGTCAAGAAGTACCAGAAGGGGAATATACCATTCCAATTGGGAAAGCAGAAGTAAAACGTGAAGGAAAAGATCTTTCAGTTATTACTTACGGGGCGATGGTTCATGAATCTTTAAAAGCGGCGGATGAATTAGAAAAAGAAGGATATTCAGTAGAAGTGATCGATTTACGTACCATTCAACCATTAGATATTGAAACGATTATTTCTTCCGTCGAAAAAACAGGTCGGGCAATCGTTGTTCAAGAAGCACAGAAACAAGCAGGGATTGCTGCGAATATCGTATCAGAAATTACGGAAAGGGCTATTCTTAGTTTAGAAGCTCCTGTTTTACGTGTAGCTGCACCTGATACTGTCTTCCCTTTCCCACAAGCGGAAGCCGTTTGGTTACCGAACTTTAAAGATATTATGGAAACAGCAAAAAAAGTCCTTACATTTTAAATGGTGAAGGGTTGACTTACCATTTCTTCTTCGAAAGAAAAAAGATTTTTATATAGGAAGGTGAAAACATTGTCTTTTGAATTTAGATTACCGGACATTGGTGAAGGGATTCATGAAGGTGAAATTGTTAAATGGTTTGTAAAACCAGGCGATCAAATAGCTGAAGATGACGTACTTTGCGAAGTGCAAAATGATAAAGCAGTCGTAGAGATTCCTTCTCCAGTAACTGGAACAGTAGAAGAAATTCTTGTTAATGAAGGGACAGTTGCTGTAGTTGGTGACGTTCTTGTGAAATTTGATGCCCCGGGGTATGAGGATCTAAAATTTAAGGGCGACGCCCATGAGGAAGAAACGAAAGAACCGGAACAGCAGCCCAAACAAGCTTCACCTGATCAAGAGTTGCCAAAACAAAACGAGGAAGAACCTTCAACAAAACATCGTGTCATCGCTATGCCATCAGTTCGTAAATATGCACGTGATCATGAGGTAGATATTCAAAAGGTTCAAGGATCGGGGAAAAATGGTCGCGTTTTAAAAGAAGATATTGATCAATTTATCTCCGGGGAGACAAGATCACAAGAAAAAGTTGAAGTCCAAGATCAATCGGCAGGGGTTACTAGTAAAGATCAGGTTCAAGTCATTCCGGAAGGTCAATATCCTGAAACTCGTGAAAAAATGAGTGGAATAAGAAAAGCCATTGCCAATGCGATGGTCCATTCTAAACATACGGCTCCACATGTAACATTAATGGATGAAATCGATGTGGCAAAACTTTGGGATCATCGAAAACGATTTAAAGAAGTAGCAGCCCAAAAAGGAATTAAACTGACTTTCTTACCTTATGTTGTGAAGGCATTAATGAGCGCATTACGTGAATTTCCTATACTTAATACGTCGCTTGATGATGAAGCAGGGGAAATCATTCATAAACATTATTATAATATTGGAATTGCTGCGGATACAGATAAGGGATTGTTAGTACCAGTCGTAAAAGATGCAGACCGTAAATCCATGTTTGCGATCTCCCAAGAAATAAGTGAGCTTGCAACAAAAGCCCGTGAAGGCAAACTTTCTCCTCAAGAAATGAAAGGAGCCTCATGCACAATCACGAATATTGGATCTGCTGGTGGGCAATGGTTTACTCCAGTAATTAATCATCCGGAAGTAGCTATTTTGGGTATTGGAAGAATTTCAGAAAAAGCTATTGTAAAAAATGGTGAAATTATAGCTGCACCTGTGTTAGCATTATCATTGAGCTTTGATCATCGAATTATTGATGGTGCTACAGCTCAAAATGCGCTTAACCATATTAAGCGTCTATTAAATAATCCAGAATTATTACTAATGGAGGCGTAAGACAATGGTAGTAGGAGATTTTCCAATCGAAACAGATACAATCGTGATCGGAGCTGGACCTGGAGGTTATGTTGCAGCAATCCGGGCTGCGCAGCTTGGGCAAAAAGTAACTATTGTTGAAAAAGAAAATTTAGGTGGAGTATGTTTAAATGTTGGTTGTATTCCGTCTAAGGCACTTATTACAGCAGGCCATCGTTATGAACAAGCGAAGCATTCTGATGATATTGGAATTGTTGCAGAAAATGTTTCTGTCAACTTCGAAAAAGTTCAAGAATGGAAAGCTAGTGTAGTTAGTAAACTGACAGGTGGGGTAGAAGGCCTGTTAAAAGGAAATAAAGTGGATATTGTTCGTGGTGAAGCATATTTCGTTGACGCAAATACATTGCGTGTAATGGATGAAAACTCAGCCCAAACTTATACATTTAAAAATGCGATTATTGCATCAGGATCTAGACCAATTGAAATTCCTAATTTTAAATTCTCTGACCGTGTATTAAACTCAACAGGGGCTCTAAATTTAAAAGAAATCCCTAAAAAGATGGTTGTGATTGGCGGAGGTTATATCGGTGCTGAATTAAGTACTGCCTATGCTAATCTTGGAACTGAAATCACAATTGTTGAAGGTGCGGATGAAATTTTAAATGGTTTTGAAAAACAAATGTCAGCACTTGTAAAACGAAACCTGAAGAAAAAAGGTGTCAATATTGTTACGAAAGCCATGGCAAAGAAAGCGGAAGAAACGGCTAATGGTGTCGTCGTAACATATGAGGCAAAAGGAAAAGAAGAACAAGTAGAAGCAGACTATGTACTTGTAACAGTTGGACGCAGACCTAATACGGATGAAATGGGATTAGAACAAGTTGGTGTTAAGTTAACCGACCGCGGTTTAATCGAAATCGACAAACAATGCAGAACTAATATTAGTTCTATTTATGCGATTGGTGATATTGTTCAAGGACCACCACTTGCACATAAAGCTTCATATGAAGGAAAAATTGCTGCAGAAGCAATTTCTGGTAAACGTTCAGAAATCGATTACTTAGCGATTCCTGCTGTTTGTTTCACTGACCCAGAATTAGCAACAGTCGGGCTTACAGAACAACAAGCAAAAGATGAAGGAATTGAAGTAATCGGTGCAAAATTCCCATTCGCAGCAAATGGACGTGCACTTGCTCTTAATAGTACTGAAGGTTTTGTGAAACTTGTTACACGTAAAGAAGACGGCTTAATTATTGGTGCTCAAATCGCAGGTGCTGGCGCATCTGATATGATTGCTGAATTAGGTCTTGCAATAGAAGCTGGAATGACAGCTGAAGATATTGCGATGACTATACATGCTCATCCAACATTAGGTGAAATTTCAATGGAAGCAGCCGAAGTAGCGCTTGGAACTCCGATTCATATCGTACGTTAATCATGAGGTTAGGAACCCTTTGTTCATTTATTGAATAAAGGGTTTTTTTCTTTGTCTGGGACCGGGAAGAGTGTTTTAAGGGCGATTTCAACAATATAAAGATAGGAAATACGAATATTAGGTGTTAGAGATGTAATGAATACATATATTGACAATAAGAGTATTAATCATGCTGCATTGTTCATACATAAAGAAAAAGTAAGCTAAAGCTGGTGAACTCATGGTAATTTATGTTGTCTTCCTCATACAATTGTTGGTTTGGAGTTGTTATTCGATTGCCGAGTGGCTATCAAAGGGCGATCATACTTTGTACCAATGGGTAATGTTTATCATTTTCATCTATATAGGTGGGATCATCGCAAATAAATTCATTCAATCAATTAAGCTAGTTGGAATCGTAACAATAAGTAGTTTATTATTCTATTTCTGTTTGCGTTATTTATTCGTTCATGTATAAAAAAGGTATTTAAATCAATATAATGGACATTTTTTATCCTGTCAATTTTATTCGTTGAAAAGGCGGAATTTTCTGATTAACTATCAGTAAAGGATAATTAATTCGGAAGAAAAAATTAATGTGTCATACAATTAGGGGTTGAAAATGTATATATGTTATATTATTATTAAAACAGGATCAGGAAACGCTTTCAAATAAACTTCGAGAGGAAGATTATTATGGGGACAATCGTTTGTCAATCTTGCTTAGAAACGATCGACTACTTTGAAGATGAAAAAGTAACGGTTTTATACTCTCATTGCGGTTGTGAAGAACACACTGAAATAGATGATTAATATTTGATAATAATAGATTACCGACTTTTATTTAGTCGGTTTTTTGTTTACTTTTAAAAAGTGATAGAATAAACCTCCTATTCCTAGAAGGTTTATTCGTTTTATTTGATCGCTTCATATTCCTTTATCACTCTTAAAGTTTTTAATTCGAAATCCTCTGGTCCTTGGACAGGCAAACCAACGTCCATATTTTTCTTAATATACATTAAGTTTTCTTCGGTTATAATTTCTCCTGGTATAAAAATTGGAATTCCAGGTGGGTATACCATAATAAACTCCGCAATAATTCGACCAACAGACTCTTCAAATGGCACGACTTCTGTCTCTGAATAAAAAGCATCCCGCGGGGACAATGCCAGTAAAGGAATATCTGGAAGAAGCACTTCAATATGTTCTTCCTCAGTTTCTTGTGAGAATTGATTAGACATTTCTTTCAATGCTTCCACGAGTATATCACCTTCATATTCACTATCTCCTGGAGTGATAATACAAAGAATATTATATAAATCTGATAATTCCACTTCAATATTGTAAACTTTCCGCAACCATTTCTCTGCATCATATCCGGTAATCTCCAAATCTTTCACAGAGATGATTAATTTGGTTGGATCATAATCATAGGTCGCTTTCGTCCCTAAAATTTCTTCACCTACACAATATAAATGTTGAATCTCATTAATCCGGCTTCTGATCGACTGGGCTAAATCGATGGTTTGATCAATTAGTTGTTTCCCTTCAGTCGCCAGTTGTTTTCGGGCCACATCCAATGAAGCCAAAAGAATATAGGAAGTTGAGGTCGTTGTAAGCATACTTAATATCGTTTGTACTCGTTTTGCAAAAACAAGACCTTCTCGAACGTTTAAGATGGAGCTTTGTGTCATCGAGCCCCCAAGCTTATGAACACTTGTTGCTGCCATATCAGCTCCTGCTTGCATAGCGGATAATGGCAATTTATCATGAAAATGAATGTGAACCCCGTGTGCTTCATCGACTAATACTGGGACATGATACGAATGGGCAATCTCGACAATTTGCTTTAAATCGCTCGAAATCCCGAAGTAAGTAGGATTAATGACAAGGATTCCTTTTGCATCAGGGTGTTGGTTGAGCGCTTTTTCGACAGAATCAGGCGTTATTCCATGTGAAATTCCTAAATTCTTGTCTATTTCCGGGTGAATGAAAATAGGAATCGCCCCAGTGAAAACGATTGCCGTCATGACCGATTTATGGACATTTCTTGGAATGATAATTTTATCGCCTGGTCCGCAAACAGACATGACCATCGTCATAATTGCTCCACTTGTTCCCTGTACTGAAAAAAATGTATGATCTGCACCAAATGCTTCTGCTGCAAGTTGCTGGGCTTCATGAATCATTCCTCTCGGTTGATGAAGGTCATCTAAAGGGGCGATATTAATTAAATCAATCGATAAAGCATTTTTACCAATAAAATCTCGAAATGCTGGATCCATTCCAGCCCCTTTTTTATGTCCTGGAATATGAAATTGAACGGGATTTTTCTCAACATGTTTTAATAAGCCACTAAATAATGGCGTTTGGTACTGTGACAATGATTAAACACCTCTTTATAAAAAATAACAAGCCTATTCTTTTTCCCTTTCAAAATTTAAGAGGGGAAAACTGTTGTGTTGCAGAAGTGGCGAAAAATTATTAAAGAAACAAAAAGATTATAGCATTGAGGATAGATGGATTAAAAGAATTATTTTATGTATAATTCATTTCAATTATGATCTTGTAGCAGGATTTTATTAAAAATAGAAGAATTTAAAAATTAAGGGGGAATGATGAAATGAAATGGAATACAAAAGTAACTGAATTATTAGGGATTAAATATCCGATTATACAAGGGGGATTGGCTCATTTAGCTTATTCAGACTTAGCAGCAGCTGTGTCAAACGCAGGAGGTTTGGGGCAGATTACAGCAATGTCACTTTCTAGTCCTGATGATTTAAGGGAGGAAATTCATAAAGTAAGAAAGCTAACAGATAAACCATTTGGTGTGAACTTTTCAATTGGACAGCAACGACGCCCATTTAAGGAATATGTAGAAGTTGCCATAGAAGAAAATGTTCCAGTAATTTCGATGACAGGTGGCAATCCTACACCCATTTTTGAAATGCTTGAAGGTACGGGCATTAAGACGCTTGTTCTTGTGGCAGCCGTTCGTCAAGCACAAAAAGCAGAGAAATTAGGCGCAGATGCTGTAATGGTTGTTGGGCAAGAAGGCGGGGGGCATCTTGGAAGGGATGATATAGGAACTTTTGTATTAGTACCGAGAGTGGTTGATAGTGTGAATATTCCAGTCATTGCTTCTGGTGGGATCGGAGACGGAAGAGGTCTAGTGGCGGCGTTAAGTTTGGGTGCAGAAGGAATTGAAATGGGGACAAGATTCATTGCTACGAAAGAATGTGTTCATGCATCATCACTATATAAAAATGCTTTAGTTGAGGGCGATGAAAATGGAACGGTTGTGATTAAACGATCTATAGGGGCTCCTGCAAGAGCGATTTCGAATAGTTGGACTGAGAAAATCTTAAGTATTGAGAAAGAACACTTGGGATATGAATCGCTGAAAGAATACATAAGTGGAATTGCGAATAAAAGATACATCCACGAAGGGAAAGAAGACGAAGGATTTGCATGGGCCGGGCAAGTGATGGGGCTAATAGAAGACGTTCCTTCTGTAGAAGAACTCATTTCAAGAATGATCCAACAAGGAGAAACAATTCGCTCACATTGGTCATAATAAGAAATATCATATTTTTTATTTTGAATGGAAAACTCAGGTACAATGAGGTGTTGCATCATGGAATATCAATATCCTTTTTCAATGGATTGGTCGACAAATGAAGTGATCGATGTGGTCAAATTTTTTGAGGCGGTTGAGAAAGCTTATGAAAAGGGGATACAAAGGGATAATTTTAAAAAATATTACCATCGATTTAAAGAAATTGTTCCAAGTATCGCTGAGGAGAAGAAAATTTTTAAGGAATTCGAAAAGGAAAGTGGTTACTCATCCTATCATGTTGTGAAAAAAATGAAAGAATCTAGAAATGACCAATGGATTGCGATGAAGTCATAAAGAATGGGGGATGATCCAAAGAGTAAAACTTTTGGATCATCCTTCCTTATTTAGAGGTATACGACATTCCGCTTTTAATGGCTTGCCAGTTTATAAAGAGGGATTAAGTTTTTAAAAACCTCATCGATTGTTTCTATAAGCTCTCCACCAGACATAAAAATCGCTTCATCTTTTGGAATATGGAATCCACAAAGAATTTCAGCTTTTTTTACCGTTTGCATTCGTTGAAACATCGCTTGCAAATCATCTTGTGACAAATCCTCCATTTTTGATGCATCAGGCTTCATGTGGTCTAAAGACCAAACAAAATGACGTGGGGTCATTTTATAAATTTCGTCCAGATGTTTTTCAAAAGAATGACCGATTTGAACTTTGGTTGGTGCTTCATAAATCACGGCAAACCATATGAATAAATGTGAACCCCATAATCCAATTTGGAAATGAGGATGTTTTTTATACCCTCGCTTATTATTTGCAAAGGCTACCCAAGTATCATTTGGTGGATGAACAGTACGGCGTGCATGTTTAGCTACATGATAAAACATTTCGTCTCCTGTTAATGCGCTCAATGTAGGAGAGAAATGGTTTCCTAGGTAATCAAGTTTAGGTCGAATCGTTGCCTTCAATGACTCCATTCTTGGTTCTAGCCCCTCTATTGCAAACACATCAAAATCCTCTTTAGTGAATCCATTGAAACTCATATCCGTTCCTCCTAAATCAACGTTTTCATTATTTTAACATAAAGTTGTTCAAAGCTAGTTTAAACACACAAATTTGTTACAAGTCCAACATGAATTTCATACAATGTATTAAAAGGAATCGGCGTGATCGATTCAAAAAGGGGTGCTTTTTCATGAAGCAGGTAGCAAGTGGAAAAAAGAAGAAATCCAAAGCCCAAGAAAGATTAGCAGTCCTTCGCCTGGAATTAGATTATGAATTGGCGGTACTCTATGAAGCGATTCAAGAAAAAAATGAAAAACAAATGAAAAAATGTAAGCAAAAATTGCATGAACTTCGGAATGAATTCATTCAATTAAAAGAATATACTTCATAATTTTTAGCTGAAGCGGGTTAGTGCATCATGAATAATGAGGGTGAAGGGGAAGCGGATCTAAAGGAAAAGGGTTAGATCCGTTTTTATTAGAAACTCAACTTTCGCACCAAAATAATGGGTGCTAAATGTTGGCTGCATTGAGTTTAAAGTCTATTCATTTTATTGCTTGACAACCTTTTTTAAAATAAAAAAACACCTCAATCTTTGGTATAGTGAGATTGACTAGAAATCACTACCATACAGAAGAGGTGTCCCCTATATGATAGAC